>NZ_AQVC01000051.1 GCF_000372405.1 Porphyromonas somerae DSM 23386
TTTTATATGGTGTTGAATATCAGTTCGTTATAAATGGGCTTTTTGAGCCACTGCTTTCTCCTATTTTATAGGGTCATTAACTTCAAATGCGTAACCCCTGCGAAATTGCGATATTAGGGTGGCTTTATATTTGCTTTTTGGTATATTTGTGAGTAATAGAGGTATAGGGAGGTTAAGCGACTGTTGCTTTGCCTATATATTATATATAATGTGTATCAGCTGTATAAATGCGATGAAAAGTTTGGTAGATAGAGGGGGGACCTTGAAGGGTTTGCTATGGATATTGATGGCTCTGCCTCTGCTCTTCTCCTGCAGTGGGAAGGGGAGCAGTAAGGGGGGTGGTCTATTTGGAGCTACTGGTAAGCCACTGGAGATGGTGGTGGTGCTTCCCGATGGTTACGACACTGAAGCTCTAAGGGATAGTGTGAAGCAAGCACTCGGTATGCCGATGATGGTGCTACCACAAAATGAGCCATTGCTCACGGTGATGATGACTGGGGAACGCGACTTCTCGCAGATGTTTAAGTCGCTCAGGAACATCCTCTACATCACGATTGATAAGGAGCGGTATACTAGCCCCTCGATAGGGATTAGTCGCGATCAATTTGCTGGTGGTCAGTTACTGATCCATGCGAGGGCGGAGAGCCTTGAGTCGATCTACCGACTTTTGGATCTGAAGGGAAGGTCGATTGCCGACATGATCTACAAGGAGGAGTTGGTACGGCTGAGCCACGCCTTTGACCAAACCTACTCTAGCGAGGTGGCAAAGCTGATGAAGGAGCAGATCGGGGGTTGGACCATTCGCGTCAATACCGATTTGGAATACACTCATACGGGAGATCACTTCCTTTGGGCATCGGATCAGGGGGTGAAAGGTCGGACCGACTTCTTTGCCTACACCTATCCCTATGAAGGACCTCAGAGCCTAGAGCTGGATAGGATTATTGCCGTTAGAGATAGTGTGCTGGAGCAGAATGTAGCAGGTGCTCACGAGGGCTCTTATATGAGCACGGAGCATCGGGTACCTCAGCTAGTTCGCTATATAGAGGCGAATGGCATTCCCCGCACGGAGGTGCGTGGCCTTTGGGCAATGGAGGGGGATATGATGGGAGGTCCTTTTGTGCTACACGCTATTCACGATGAAGCTAAGGGGCAGGTACTGGTGGTGGAGATGGTGGTTTACTATCCAGGTGGACCGAAGAAAAACTTGATGTTGCTAGCAGAGTCACAGCTTTATACTCTAGAGGCAGCAGAATGACGATCTGCTGCGTTGCTTTCGGAATTCGGGCTCGATCACGTACGCGAGTACGCTCCCTTCGCCCTCATCCTTTTGTGTGTGCCTGGTGCCCTACGTGCACCTTGCCCTCAGCGCCTGGCATCTCATTCATTCTGCTGCCTCCACCAAAGAATGACGATCTGCCCGACTTCCTCTACCCGCCCCCTCCACCCTTCCCCTTTTGAATCACTATATAAATGAGTAACGACGAATGAATGAACCTATAAAAATTGGGATCACCCACGGCGACTTTAATGGTATCGGGTATGAGGTGATCCTTAAGACGCTTGCCGACGAGCGGTGCTTGGAGCTATTTACCCCAATTGTCTATGGCACCCTGCCGGCGTGGAATTATTATAAAAAGGGGCTGGGGATCCAACTCACAGCGCGCACTCGCTTGATCCAGTCGGCGAGTGAGGCGGTGGAGGGGGAGATCAACCTGATTGAGGTGAATGAAGGGGGCAGAGAAGCTCTGGTGCAACATGGTAGACCGAGTGCCACGGCGGGTCAGCTGGCAGCGAAGGCACTGATGATGGCACGTGAGGAGCTACTCAAGGAGGAGATTGCTGCAGTGGTGACGGCACCTATCTGCAAGGAGGTGATGACCTCTGAGGCCTTTCCGTTTGTAGGGCATACTGGCTTTTTTGCAGAGCCTTTTAAGGAGAGTCACCAGCCGATGATGCTCTTTGTGGCAGAGGAGATCCGTGTGGCCCTACTCACGATCCATGAGCCACTCAGCAAGGTCGCTACCTTCATCACCAAGGAGGGCATCAAGAACGGACTGAAACAGCTTGAGAGGACACTACAGCAAGACTTTGGTATTGAAAAGCCTAGGATCGCTGTGATGGGGCTCAACCCTCATGCTGGGGAAAATGGGCTCCTCGGGCTGGAGGAGGTAGAGGTGATTACTCCAGCTGTGGAGGAGGCGTGGCAAGAGGGGATACAGGCGTTTGGCCCTTTTGCTGCAGATGGCTTCTGGGGCAGTGGGCACTACCGTAAGTTTGATGCGGTACTCTCGATGTATCACGATCAGGGGCTTCTGCCTTTTAAGCTTCTAGCGATGGATGAAGGAGTGAATATCACTACGGGTCTGCCAATTATCCGCACTTCACCCGACCACGGTACCGCCTTTGATATTTGTGGTAAGGGGGTGGCGAATGAGGCTTCTTTCCGCAATGCCATTTATAGAGCGATTGATATTTATAGGAATAGAATGCGGTATCAAGAGGCTACAGCCAACCCTCTACAGAAGAAGTATGTAGAGAGGGGCAAGGACAATGTCCGTCTAGACCTCTCTAAGAGTGATGACGAACTATAAATAAAAGCTTAGGGGCGTGACGAGAATTAGGTCATCAAGGAGTGAGCACGCTAAAGTAGCTTCACCTATCCTCAGTGTGGAGGATCTAAGAGATGAGGTGCACCCTTTCTTCGGAAGTAAGATAGGGCGACTTACTGGTGTAGGGCTGATGAAGGCACTTCGGGTATCTGAACTCAATGAGGTGCACTCCGACTATACGCACCTGAGGGGAACGGAGCTGACAACCGCTGTGCTCCAAGACCCGAGGGTGAATGTCTCTTACACGATTCACGGCGGGGAGCACCTAAAGGCACTTAAAGAGATGGGGGCTTTCTTCACCGTCTCCAACCACCCTTTTGGGGGATTGGACGGGCTAATATTACTGGATATTATGCTACGAGAGCGGGAGGACTTTATGGTGCTGGTGAATGGGATGCTGAATAAGATTTCGGCTCTCAGTGAGTATTGGATACCGGTAAAACCGATCATGAAAGACCGTGAGCACGACCCACAAAAGAATATCTCCGGACTACGACTGGTGGCGGATAGAGTGCAGGGTGGACACCCTGTGGGAATGTTTCCGGCGGGAGGATTGCCTCACTACCAAAAGCGGTATGGACAGCCTATGGAGATACCGTGGAAGCTCAATAATGTCCGAATCATGAAGCGGGCGGGTATTCCAGTTCTCCCCATTATGTTTGAGGGGAACAACTCTCGCCGATACTACCGCTTTGGTGAGCGGTGGGGGTATGATACTGCTTCAATACTGATCCCAAGGGAGTTATTTAATAAGAAGGGAGAGGAAATAGAGGTCTACATTGGTGCCCCTATTATGCCCGATGAGCTATCGCGCCATAAAGATTTGAGTGAAAGTAGAGACTACCTGATGAGGCAGTGCTTGGGTATTCTACCATCGTACAAAGGGCGTCTCGATTATTTACAGAATCATTGAACCATTATGAGCCGAAAGTGGTATAAACAGAAGGATCTGCTCTACTACATCGCCATCCTTATCGCAGGGGTAATCGTAGTAGGCATACTGTCACAACTACCCGACCCTCACGCGCACGCGGAGCCTACTGGCAAGGTTTCACTTGGAGAGGCCTTTGGGATATTTACTGATATCCTACATGGGCATGTGACCTCTACCTTTGGGCTACTGCTCTTGCAGGTGATTGTGATCTTGGTATTCGCCCGCTTTGTGGCGTGGCTTTTTACCAAGATGGGGCAGCCCTCTGTGATTGGCGAGATATTGGCGGGTATCATTTTGGGTCCCTCGGTAGTGGGGTGGCTATGGCCGGAGGGTTTCAACTTTCTGTTTCCACAAGAGAGTCTGCACAACATTTCATTGCTGAGTCAGTTTGGTCTGATCCTCTTTATGTTTGTGATAGGGATGGAGCTCAATCTGGAGGAGATCAAGAAGCAACTCCGGCAGAGCTTTGTGATTGCCCACTCGGGGATTGTGGCCCCTTTTATACTGGGTGCTATCTTGGCGGTATTTCTCTATGAGGAGTATAGCGGTGCCGATGCCACGGTGCTTACCTTTGCCCTCTTCGTGGGTATCACCCTGAGTGTGACCGCTTTTCCTGTGCTGGCAAGGATTATCCAAGAGCAGGGCAAGATGCAATCTCGCCTCGGGATTCTCTCTATGGCGAGTGCGGCGAATGGCGATATTACGGCATGGTGCCTACTAGCGGTAATCATGGCAATTGCACAGGCTGGGTCGGCACTTAGTGCCCTCTTTACCATCCTCTTTGCAGGGGTCTATATGGCGATTATGTTTGGGGTGGTTCGCCCGCTTTTCGCTATGATTGGAGCTACCTATCAGACGAAGGAGGTGGCTGGAAAGGGAGTGGTAGCACTCTCCTTTACCCTTCTACTTATCTCGGCCTACGTAACGGAGGTACTGGGGCTACACGCCCTTTTCGGGGCTTTTATTGCGGGAGTGGTGATGCCCGACAACCTCAACTTCCGGCATATGCTCACGGAGAAGATTGAGGATGTTGCCTTGGCGATATTCCTGCCTCTATTCTTTGTATCAAGTGGGCTCTCTACGGAGATTGGTTTGCTCAATACCTCTACCCACTGGTGGATCACGGGTCTGATTACCCTCGTGGCAATTATTGGCAAGATTGGCGGTACCTACTCCGCCTGTAGGGTGGTGGGCGAGACACCACATGACAGCCTTTATATGGGTATTTTGATGAATACACGTGGGCTGATGGAGCTGGTGATTCTCTCTATGGGACTAGAGCTGGGTATCCTTTCGCCAGTTATCTATGCGATGCTGGTGATTATGACCTTGGTCACCACCTTTATGACCACCCCTGTGATCAACTTAACCAACAAGATATGGGCCAAGCGTGCCACAAGAGCCGATCGCAAGCACTTCCATATCCTCTTTTCATTTGCAAGAAGTAAGATGGGGCTGACGATGCTCCATATCGTGGAGAGTCTATTTGCCAAGCCAGAGGAGTCTGTGGAATTGGTCGGTCTGCACCTCACCGTGGGAAGCGACACGAGCAAGAGTGACGCCGAGCTATATCGGAGCCAAAACTTCGCCCCTATTCAGTCGCATGCCGATGCATCGGGATACGGGGTGGAGGAGTATTATGAGGTGACGGATGACCCGCTTCACTCTATTGCCAAGGCGACGAGGGTAAAGGGAGCCGACCTACTACTGGTGGGTGCTGGACTAGAGCTCTCTGCCAACCCCGAGGATAAGGCGATGCGGGAGCGGCACCTCAAGTTTGGTCGTAGCCTTTCAAAAATCTTCTCTCAGACCATCAACTTCTTTAATCTCCACAATCTATTTGAGGACCATACAGAGGACTTCGTGAGGATCCCTCACTGTGCCATCGGTGTGGTGATAGATCGTGGTCTGGAGCAACAGGCAAAGCAGATTGCCATTCTTTCGGATCAAAAAGAGGAGGGCTTTAGGAGTTTGGTAGAGACCATTACTCAAACGACCGAGGCAACTATTAAGCAGTACCAAGCTGGGCAGGCAGAGTTGGAGGAGATCAAGTCCTCTTGCGACCTTCTACTGATGCCTTACCACCTATGGCAAGAGCTACGCACTGAGGACCCGGAGATTATCCACAAGATCCCAACCACCCTACTTTTGCAAGCGAATAAGAAATGAAATATCTACTCATAGCTAATCCTATTTCTGGTCCTAAGAAGGGCCAAACCTCTATCCACCAAAAAGCATTGGAGCGGATAGAGAATGCAGGACATTCCGCCAGTTTACTCACTACGGAGTATGAAGGACATGGTTACGAACTGGCACTTGAGGCTCTGGATAGCGACTACGATGTGATTGTGGCAATAGGCGGAGACGGCACTGTGAATGAGGTAGCACGTGCCTTGACTCATTCGGATAAGGTGCTCGGTATCATCCCTAATGGGAGTGGCAACGGATTGGCACGTGAGCTACAAATCCCTTTGGACACCAGTGAAGCAACGAAGGTGTTGCTTGAGAATAATGTGATGACGATGGATACCTGCACCGCCAATGGAGACCCTTTTTTCGTTACTTGTGGTATCGGCTTCGACGGGAAGATATCTAAGGAGTTTGCCAAAAGCGACGCTAGAGGACTCACCACTTACGCTAAGGAAGCGGTAAGCGAATACTTCAACTACCACCCCAATGACTACCACCTGCTCATCGATGGTAAGGAGGTGACAGCAACCGCCTTTCTCATCGCTATTGGCAACGCCTCTCAGTATGGCAATAATGCCTACATTGCACCCAATGCTAGCCTAACGGATGGAGTACTGGACCTCACAATCCTCAAGCCCTTCCCTCATATTGAGGCGACTAAAATAGCTATGCAGTTATTTACCAAGGGGATTGATAGGAATGAGTACGCCGCCCTCTACAAAGGAAAGCATATCCTCATTGAGACACCCAATAGGGTCAATTACCACATTGATGGTGAGCCCAAGCACAAGACCGACCGACTAGAGATCGAGGTCTGCCCCGCTTCTCTTCAGGTGGTTAGTAGGAAGGAGGAAAGCTACAATAAGTCTATGCTCGACCTGCTACACCAAGCGGCGAGCGGTTTTTATGGATGGACAGCAGATATCAAAGAGCGATTTAAGTAAGTATGGAAATCAATAAAGCACAATTTATCACCAGTAGTAGTAAGCTAAGTGAATGCCCCAAGGAAGGAATACCCGAGATAGCTTTTATCGGGCGCTCTAACGTGGGGAAGTCTTCGCTCATCAACCTACTCACGGGGGTGAAAGGCCTAGCCAAAACCTCCCAAACACCTGGTAAGACACAGCTCATCAACCACTTTCTCATTAATGATTCCTTTTATATTGTCGACCTTCCTGGCTATGGTTATGCTCGGGTGGGCAAGGGCCAGAGGAGTGGCTTCAAAAAGATGATTGAGGATTATATCCATCAGCGAGAGGAGATGGTCAATCTCTTTGTACTGGTGGATATCCGCCATAAACCGATGAAGATAGATGTTGACTTCATTAATGAGATGGGCGAGACGGGCGTTCCTTTCTCTATTGTCTTCACGAAGGCCGATAAACTCTCTAAGTCGGCTGCGAAGATGAGCCTCATGGCCTATCAAGAGGAGCTACTCAAGAGTTGGGAGGAGCTTCCCCCAATATTTGTCACCTCTTCGGAGAGTGGTGAGGGGCGGGAGCAACTGCTGGAGTATATTGAGCAAATTCTCTAGCCCACTATATATTTGGTACCTTTGTAACCTTAGGAGAGTTCTATGGAATTGATGCAAATAATAGAATTGGTAGCGGCCACCATTGGCATACTCTATGTATGGCTAGAGATGAAGGCGAGTGTCTGGCTCTGGCCAGTCGGCATCGTGCTACCCCTCTTCTACATCTATATCTCATGGCAAAGTGAGGTGTACGGCAATGTGCTGGTCAATATCTACTACATCATCGCCTGTGTCTGGGGCTGGCGTGAGTGGCTCAAGCACCGCAAAGATGGAGAAACGAAGGAACTCCCCATCTCCCATCTACCCGAGCGGTATCTCTGGACTTTAGGCCTAGTAGCCTTGCTTTTTCTGGGGTTATGGCCTCTATTTGAGTACTATATGGGGAGCCCTTTTCCCGCTTTTGATGCCGCTGCTACCGCTATTAGCTTCTATGGCATGTGGCTTTTGGGAAAGAAGTATATTGAGAGCTGGTATTGCTGGATCTCGTCGAATGCGATCTATTGTACCCTCTACTTCCTACAATCTTACACGATCACCGGCTTATTCTTTACCCTCTACACCGTGATTTCGGTGGTGGGGTATTTTAATTGGCGTAAACTACTAAAGCTTCAGCACGATGCAAATCAACCTCAATAGTCCATACACACCCGAAGTCGTAGTGGTAGCAAATGGCGACCTTCACCATGATGAGGAGACGCTAAGGCTCTTGCAGGTAGCCCATCACGTAGTGGTCTGCGACGGTGCTCTCCGACGCTATTTAGAGCTCACTACACGCAAGCCCGATGCCGTGGTAGGTGACGGAGACTCAGTGAATGAAGAGGAGCTGAAGCGGGCGGGCGTACCCTTTACCAAGATCGCCGATCAAGAGACCAACGACCTCACCAAGGGCGTCACTTTTGCCATAGATAAGGGGTGGAAAAAGATCGCCATTATCGGAGCTACAGGTCGGCGAGAGGATCACTCGGTGGGCAATATATTTCTACTCCCCGAGTATTACAAGATGGGAGCGGAAGTACGGGCTTATAGTCCTCACGGCTGGCTCATTCCTTTTCAAGGCGATTGCCTATTAGAGACAGAAGTGGGGCGGGAGCTTTCCCTCTTCGCCACAAAGGAGCTACCGATGAGTGCCAGTGGCGTTGCCTATCCTTTCGAGCAAAGGGTCTTCACAGCCCTTTGGCAAGCGACCCTCAATCAGGTCACCAGTCCTATAGTAAAGCTCTACTCTGAGGGTATCGCCATCGTATTCATTTCACAAGAGAAGCGGTAATTTATGGGCAATAAGTACTACATAGTTTGGGAAGGGCACCAACCTGGCGTCTACGAGTCGTGGGAGGAGTGCCAAGCACAAGTGCGTCACTTTTCTCGACCAAAGTTCAAGAGCTTCAAAGAGATCACTCGTGAGCAGGCGGAAGCCCTTTTCCAAAACCCCTATGCCCTCCAAGGCGAAGGGGAGCCAAGGATATTGGACCGTAGCCACGAGATCGACCTCACTGCACTATCGGTAGATGCTGCCACCAGTGGCAATCCCGGACCGATGGAGTACCGAGGTGTCTGGGTTGAGACCAAGGATCCACTCTTCAGTAGCAAGGTCTACCCTGTTGGCACCAACAATATAGGTGAGTTCCTAGCCATTGTACACGCTATGGCGTGGATGAAGCAAAATAATTACTTCGTGCCGATCTACACCGATAGTCTCACCGCACAGGCGTGGATTCGTAAGAAGCAACCCAATTCAAAGCTTCCGCTTACTCCCGAGACACAAGAGCTCTACCATGTACTACAGCGGGCAGTTAATTGGCTCCATAATAATGACCTCTCTATGTTTACCCTCCTCAAGTGGGAGACTGAGCTATGGGGAGAGATACCGGCCGACTATGGGCGTAAAAAGTAAATCTGCCAATATGCGTGCCATCCTACTCATCAATACCGGTTCACCAAAGAGCTTAGAGACCAAAGAGGTACGCAACTACCTCACCGACTTTCTCACCGATCCACGGATTATTGGGCTGCCTCAGCCTCTTAGAAGCCTATTGGTGCATGGCATTATTGCCCCGACAAGATCCATGACCTCTAAAAGCAGGTACGCCAAAGTATGGCGGCCAGAGGGATCGCCTCTCCAGATACTCACCGAGGCATTGGCCACTCGCATAGAGAGTGAAAGTGGCATCGCCACTTTTGTAGCGATGCGGTACAACCGCGGCTCCCTCGAAGAGGCATACCAGCGAATCACCACTCAGGGCTTTACCGAAGTGGTGCTCGTTCCCCTTTTCCCTCACTACGCTATGAGTAGCTACGAGAGTGCCGTAGCACATGCCGTGGAAGTTCGTCAGCAGGGAAGCTACCCCTTTGCCCTCCACTGCGTTGCACCTTACTTCAGCCACCAACTCTATATTGAAGCACTATTGGAGCAGATTGAGCGGTTAGCTACCCCCGACGGTCACCTACTCTTCTCCTACCACGGCATACCGCTTTATCAAAATAAAGCGTATGCCGGTATTCCACAGAAAGACTATCCCTACCAGTGCGGCGAGACTACACGACTGGTCACCACTCACCCACGATTCAAGGCGATGAACCTCTCCTATGAGATCTGCTACCAGTCACGATTTGGGCACAATAGATGGCTAACCCCTACCCTAGAGAGCCGACTTGAGGCGTTGGCAAAGGAAGGGCAAAAGAAGGTCTCCGTCATCTGCCCCTCCTTTGTCTGCGACTGCCTAGAGACCTCTTGGGAAGTAGGCATCTATATGAAAGAACGTTTCTCAATCCTTCAGCCCACCTTGATAGGGTGTCCCAACGACTCCCTGACGATGGCAAACTGTATCATCGACCAAGTCAATCACCATACCACAGAGGCAATAGAATGGACGAAACCATGACACTTTACTTTATACAGCATAGTTGCTACCTCGTGGAGGGGAGCAATGCCTTTTATCTCTTCGACTACTTCGGCGAGGGCGATCCTCAAACGATTCTCTCAAAAGCACCGGAGAAGCCGCTCTATATCCTCACTACACACTCTCACCACGACCACTATTCGTCTGCGGTTTTCAAGGAGTTTGACGGGCGAGAACTGCACTATATCTTTCACAGCGAACTAAGAGACAAGGTCCCCTCTGATCAACTCTGCAAGGTGCATTTCCTAGAGACTGGCGAGAGCTACGAGGATAACCACCTTTGGGTGAAAGCCTTTGGTAGCACCGATGTGGGCGGTAGTTTCTACTGCAAAGTGGAGGGGCTGTCCCTCTTCCACGCTGGCGACCTGAATAACTGGCACTGGAACGAAGAGGCCGATGACCGCTATATCCGCCAGTACGAAGCTGCGTGGCAGGCGGAGCTCACAAGGCTAACAGCAGAGGTAACCCAGTTAGATCTCTTGATGTTCCCTACCGACCTGAGGCTGGGCAAAGATTATCTAAAGGGACTTCGGGAGCTACTTGACCTTATCTCGATTCGCCACCTTGCCCCAATGCATCTCAATGGGCAACTCAATCCTAGCGAATTGGAAGCTCTGGCTAGGCAACACCATTTCAACCTATTACTTCCTCAACCACTCACCGCAAGGCAACTACTATGAACGCCCTTCGCATTATCAAAGACTACGCCCTCCTTTGGGCCATGTTGCTGGGAGCTCTATTCTACCCCTGGCTACACCACCTCGCCCCACTGACTACCTATACCCTATTTTTGATGCTACTTCTCTCCTACACTAAGGTGAGTCCGAAGGAGATGAAGCTCAATCGCACCCACGCCTTGCTCTTTGCCCTCCAGTGGTTTTTAGGCATCATCGCTTTCCTAGTGATCGAGCCTTTTGATGTAACCATAGCCACGGGGGTGGCACTCATTATCCTCACCCCTACCGCCACGGCTGCCTCGGTGATTACAGGAATGCTGGGCGGAAGCATCGCCTTTGTCACCAGTTATATGATCCTTAGCAATGTGGCGATTGCCTTGATAGGTCCAGTGCTGATCGGTCTCCTTCACCCCGAGATGGCAGCCAATTATTGGAGCACCGTGCTCACCATACTCGGACAGGTTTCGGCTTTGCTCGTATTGCCACTGATTGTTGCATGGGCACTACGTTACTTTGCCCCCAAATGGCACGACCGCTTGGCGAACTTCAGCTTCCTCACCTTCTGGATATGGGCTGTGAATATCATGATACTGATTGCCACCGCCATACACACCTACCTCACCAATGACCACCTCACCCCGAGGTACACCCTACTCCTTTCGCTCATCACTCTCGTCACCACCTTGGCACTCTACTACGTTGGAGGTCAGGCCTCACGACTGACTGGCGAGCGACGAGTCAATGGTCGGCAAACCCTCGGGCAGAAGAATACCGTCTTCGCTATCTGGCTCGCGATCCTTTTCCTTGATGCCAAGGTAGCCTTTATCCCCACCCTATATATAGTGATGCAGAATGTGATCAATTCGCTCGAATTGGCCGCTTATCAAAAATCATTACGCAAAAAGAATGGCACGAATTAGTAAAGAGAAGATCTCCATCATCATTGATGGAGAGAGGGACCAAGAGAAGGCTCAGTTCCTACAAATCCGAAAGGAAATGCCTACGGCTCTCGAGTCGGGTAAATACCCCATCCGAGTAGATATCACGTGGGAGTACAATGGCGACCACTCTGGGATGCCTACCGAGGAGGTGGCGGAGCAGATGAATAGCCTAGAGGAGGCCCTTATCCCTGCGCTAGAGAAGAATAACCTCGCACTACTCGCCTACCAAGTGACGGGCGAGGGGCGCCGACTATGGTGCTTCTACACCCGCAACATTGGGGCATTTCAAGAGACGCTCAATGAAGCACTGGAGGAGCTACCCCTCTTTCCGATTACCTTTTATGCCGAAGAGGATCGGGAGGCAGACGCTTTTAGAGAAGTTGAATCTTTATTATAAATGATGACCGTTATGAAAAGAGCATTATTGGTACTGGCAGTTATGGCACTGCTACTTCCCAGTTGTAAAAAGGAGAATAAGGAGGAGCAGACCACACTCGCTCCGCTTAAGGTGGGAGCGATGTCGTCGCTCGATTACCTTCCCTACGTGATTGCCGAGATGATGGGCTATACCGATAGCCTAGGCTTGGACCTAGAGATCGTGAAGTTTTTCTCTGCCAACGACCGCGATGCCGCCTTTAGGAGTGGTCAGCTCGATGGCACCGTTATTGACTATACTGGCGCAGCAATACAGCAGGCAGCAGGACTTCCCTTGGCGATTGTGGTAAAGCACGATGGTTATTTTGAGTTGATGGCTCAGCCCACAATGGAGAGCGTTGCCGACCTCAAAGGGAAACAGGTTTCTGTCTCTCGCAATACCGTGATAGAGTATGCCACCGATAAGATGCTAGAGGCTGGTGGACTTGCCGAAGCTGATATAGAGAAGCCTGAGATTAATAAGATTCCTCTCCGTATGGAGATGATGGTCTCCAAGCAAGTAGATGCTTCGGTCTTTCCCGACCCTTTCATCACTATCTCTAAGGCACGGGGTTTCGTAGCCCTCTCCTCTACCCGTGACCTCGGCATCTCGGTTACTGGCACCATGTTCACAGAGAAAGCGTTGACCGAAAAGGGGGAGTCAATCCGTGCCCTTCTCAAAGCCTACAACCTCGGTGTGGATTACCTCAATAGCCACGACCGCCAAGAGTGGGTAGAGGTACTGATCAATGATGCTGGAGTACCTGCAGAACTAGCGGATAAGGTGGTACTTCCTACCTATACTCACGCCACGCTCCCTTCGGAGAAAGACCTTAGCGAGACCCTACAATGGCTACAAGCGAAGCAACTGGTTCCCGTAGAGTACGATATCAAGGGACTCGTTTCGAGCGAATACCTACCTGAGTAATCGTGTATCGTGAGTAGGATCGCCATCAAAGAACTCTCCTATAGCTATCACGGCCGAGGAGGGGTGACCCAAGCCCTTAACCGCGTGAGCCTATCCCTTGCCGAGGGCGAGGTGATAGGGCTCACGGGGGTCTCGGGCAGCGGTAAGTCGACCCTACTCAACATCCTCTCCGGCATCCTCAAAGGCTACAGTGGCGAGGTACTGATCAATGGAGAGCCCCCCAATCCCAAGAAGCACTCCATTGCACTAGTGCCTCAGAGCTATGGGCTACTGCCGTGGAAGCGGGTACGAGAGAATATTCTACTCCCTCACACCTTAGGAAAAAAGTGCCTAAGGATCGGTGAGCTACAGAGTATCGTGGATCGGCTAGAGATTAGAGCATTCCTTGATCGCTACCCTTCCGAGCTATCGGGCGGACAGAAGCAGAGGGTAGCTCTTGCCCGTGCCTTTGTCCAATCACCCGACCTCCTTCTGATGGATGAACCTTTCTCAGCACTTGATATCTCCACTGCCACTCGCAGTAAGGAGCTATTCAAAGCTTTCCAAAAGGAGCTGGGAGTTACCACAGTGATGGTGAGCCACAATCCGCAAGAGATAGAGGGACTCACGGATCGGGTGATTATCCTAGGGGGCTCTCCAGGAGAGGTGATAGCTGATACCCATCTGCCGAATGCGGAGCAAATCTTACAAGAGATCTTGAGGAATGAAAAGTAGTCAACGACTGAAAGCCCTACTCTACCGTACGATGGTAGGTCTGTTGCTCATCAATCTACTTTGGTGGGTAGCATCAATCACCCTCAGCAGTACCGCTATCATTTCTCCACTAAAGGTCTATCAAGCCCTTCCCTCCCTCCTTTCGCAAGAGATGGGACGACACCTGTGGGCAAGTCTTTATAGAGTACTTCTGGGGTTACCGATCGCCTTTGTCTTGGGAATGAGCATGGCGTACGCCATGTACCGCTGGCAACGATTTGGGAGGGTGATGAGTGCCTTCACCTATCTCGCCTACCCTATTCCCAAGCTGGCACTACTCCCCATCGTGATGCTGATTGCAGGATTGGGCGACGGGGGTAAGATCACTATGATTGTGCTGATCATCCTCTTTCAGATCATCGTCAATATCCGAGACAGTCTCTACAATATTCCTCGTGAGAGTTTCCTTATCACCACCTCCCTAGGGGCTACAAGTTGGCAAGTCTACCGGCATGTATTGCTACCGGCAACGCTTCCCGATACCCTTTCTACCCTAAGAGTGGCGATCGGTACGGCCATTTCGGTGCTATTCGTCACCGAGACCTACGGTACGGACAAAGGGATGGGCTACTTTATCATCGACTCCTGGATGCGCTTCGACTACATCTCTATGTATGGAGGGATAGCGATACTGAGTATTGCTGGATTCCTGCTCTTCCTCCTTACAGACCTACTAGAGCTCCTTCTTTGCCCTTGGCAAGAACTCTCGCCTAGTGACAAGTAACATCATTATTATATCACAAGAAACATGAAAAGAATTACATTACTTATTACCACACTACTCCTTGTAGCAGGTACCGCATCGGCTCAGAAAGAGAGCTTTGCTAATCGTATTACAATCAAAGGATACGGTCAAGTCTATGCCGAAGGAGGCTATTACGACAACGACCAGAAGCTCGGCACCTTTGGCATCAATAAGATAGAGATCCTAGGACTTGGCCGGATTACCGACCAATGGAGCATGGGTGTCACGGTGCAATTTAATAAACCTGTGATGCTCAAGGACCTCTACATGCAGTATGCATTTATGCCTGAGCTAAAGGTGAAGATTGGGCAGTTTAAGACTCCTTTTGGACATGAAAACCAAATCGCTCCTTTCCTTAATCCGCTCGCCATCGGTGGAAGTATGCCTACCGTTTACTTTGCTGGTGTAGGTATGGACCCGCTCTACTACGGTACTGCAGGCCGTGATATGGGTATTGAGCTATCGGGCGACCTATTCAAAAACATCGTTTCTTACAAGGTGGTAGCGATGAATGGTCAAGGAATGAATGCCACAGATCTCAACCTCGGGAAGCTACTCGGTGGCTCTCTCTACATTCGTCCAATAGAGGGGCTTAGCATACATACCTCCTACCTCGGGGGCAAGCAGGTAGCTATGGGGGCTGCCAAAGGAATCCAAGCGGGCGAAAGCTATATGCGTCACCGTGTCAGCGCAGGCGTTATTGCCAATTACCAACCGATTAGCCTCTCTACAGAGTATATGTATGGCCGCGATAAAGATGTTAAGAGCATGGGTGCCTACCTCACCGCTGCCATTCACCTACCCAAGCGTTACGACCTAGTAGTCAGCGGGGACTATCTACAGCCTGATATGGACCAGTCGGGCAAACTATATACCGCCACACTAGGGGTAGACAAGTGGTTCTACGGCAATTGCAGGGTACAGCTACAGTACCGCTACACCCACCCTACCGAGCAAGTGATGCTCCCAGTAGCTAAAGGCCACACCCTCCGAACCCAATTCCAATTCGCTTTCTAATTAAAGGCCCCTATAAATCAATATAGTCTAACCCAGGGGTTACGCATTAGAAAGGACTTGTGTCTTGTCCTAGAAAAAGTTGACTCATAGATAGATTTTTATGAGTAAGTTTGTAAAAAGGAGTCAACTCCAGAAGATTTATTTTGACCGA
>NZ_AQVC01000052.1 GCF_000372405.1 Porphyromonas somerae DSM 23386
CTTCCATAACACTACCGGAGGGACTAAAAACAATTGGAGACAGGGCGTTCAGCCAGTGCAAGAGCCTCACTTCCATAACACTACCAGAGGGACTAAAAACAATTGGAGACGATGCGTTCTGGAAGTGCTGGAGCCTCACTTCCATAACACTACCAGAGGGACTGAAAACAATTGGAGACAATGCGTTCAGCCAGTGCTGGAGCCTCACTTCCATAACACTACCAGAGGGACTGAAAACAATTGGAGACAATGCGTTCAGCCAGTGCTATAGCCTCACTTCCATGACACTATCAGAGGGACTGGAAACAATTGGAAAGAGTGCGTTTAGCCAGTGCTCAAGCCTCACTTCAATAACACTACCAGAGGGACTGAAAACAATTGGAAAGAGTGCATTCAGCCAGTGCTCAAGCCTCACTTCAATAACACTACCAGAGGGACTGAAAACAATTGGAAACGAAGCATTCAGATACTGCCATAGCCTCACTTCCATAACACTACCAGAGGGACTGAAAGCAATTGGAAACTATGCGTTCAGCACTTGCCGGAGCCTCACTTTCATAACACTACCAGAGGGACTAAAAACAATTGGAAACGAAGCGTTCAACCAGTGCGAGAGCCTCACTTCCATAACAGTACCAAAGGGACTAAAAACAATTGGAGATAGTGCGTTCTGCAATTGCAATAGCCTCACTTCCATAACACTACCAGAAGGACTAGAAACAATTGGTGATAGTGCGTTCTATTTGTGCAGAAGCCTCACTTCAACAACTCTACCAGAGGGACTAAAAACGATTGGAGACTATGCGTTCTATGAGTGCAATAGCCTCACTTCCATCACACTACCAAAGTCTCTCACCAATATTGGGGAGAACCCATTTCCGGGTTTACAACTAAAAATCAACAATCTTTCCCCCTACTTCTGCATAAAAGACGATGTCTTATTCACAGCAGATAAAACTCACCTCATCTCCTACTCCTCCTCTAAGACCACCTATTCAGTACCGTGTGCTGTAAAAACGATTGGAGAAAGTGCGTTCAGTAAGTGTAAGAGCCTCACTTCCATAACACTACCAGAGGGACTAAAAACAATTGGAGACAGGGCGTTCTGGGAGTGCGAGAACCTCACTTCCATAACACTACCAGAGGGGCTGGAAACAGTTGGAAGAGGTGCGTTCCGTGGTTGTGACAATCTAGATGACTCAACACGTGAAGAATTGAGAAGGCGCTTTAGAGACAGAATTTTTTGATGGTCAATATGATTATTATAGCGAACAAACGAAGGAAAACAGAGAGGTTGCTCAAGGAATACCCCGGTGCAATCATTGCCGATGTGACCAGCAAGTCGGAGGGAGAGTTGGTACACCTTAGCCCTTTCTATCCCTATGGGGATATTCCAATCCCCTTCTCCGCCCCTGAAACTGGTGCTTCAGTGGAGGGGATTTGGCAAGGGCTCAAGGTCTTTGAAAATGCCGGCATTGACCTTGAGGTGATCCACAATATGAGTATGAAGGGATTGAAGCGGACAGTACGCCGATTCGGTCCTCCCCTGGGACATCAAAAGGGGCTTCACAGCGACGAACTGCTGGACTATATGACTGCACGGCGAGAGATCTATCTACCGACCTATCGCTGGATGTTGGAGCATAAGGTGATGCACATTATCGAACGCCTAAGGAAAGCTAATCAAGCTGGCAAGACCATTATCCTACTGGACTACAATAGCAGTACCGATGTAGACGACCCCAAGAAGCCTTTATCACACGCCTACTTAGTAAAGGCGTATGCAGAGGGGCTCTACCCCTATGAGGATGCTTTGGGCATAGACAAAGCGGCACCAACCAAGCCTACACAAAGACAGATAATACAACGCTCCCTATTTGAGGATAACCAAGAAGAAGAATAATAATGAATAAGCGAAGCAACTGGAAGGATTTTAAGGCGGTTTTGGACCAGTATGGGATTACAAAATTGTATCACTTTACCGACCGAGATAACCTAGACTCCATCATCCAAAATGGAGGTTTGTACTCGTGGAAGGATTGCGAGGAGAAGAATATCAATATCCCCAAATCGGGTGGTGGCGGACAGGGGTCGATCTCCTGGCAATTGGATGCACGTAAGGGCCTAGAGCACTATGTGCGTGTGAGCTTTACGAAGGAGCACCCGATGATGTATGTGGCGATGAATGAAGGACGGATCTCCAACCCTGTCATTCTAGAGATTGATCCAGAGGTGATCTATGATGCCAACACTCTTTATGCCAACCGAAATGCAGCAAGTAATGGGGTCCACTACGGTGGCTCTCTAGAAGACTTTAAGGAGATCCACTTTAACTCGATCAAGGCAAGAAACCACTTTGACCTTCCCATCGATGAACAACCCTACTTTCAGGCGGAAATATTGGTGAAGAACTTTATCCCGATCAAATTCATCACCAACATATCCAACTTTGGTATCCCAATACCAGCACAGCCCAAGAAGCTCCAAAGCAAGAATGCCTATACGGCACGTATTACACGCGAGAATCCATCGGCCTTTATATTCCTCGTGGATCACAGTGTATCAATGCGATGCATTACCACATTCAATGGTGAAGAGATGACACTCTCGGAGGCGGTAGCTCGTATCGTGAATAACCAGATCAATGAGTTGGTGGAGCGTTGTGTCCGTGCCAATGAGACACGGCACTACTTCGACATCGCTGTAGTGGGATATGGCGAAGAGGCCTATAGTGGATGGAATGGTGCCCTCGCTGGAAGGGGATTTGTCACCCCCGAGGAGGTGCGATTCAATGAGTATAAGAAAATAATGGTGAAGGAGAGTGTCCGCACCAGAGGGGGAATGAAGGAGATAGAGGTGGAGAAGAAGCAGTGGATGGAGGCACGCCACGATGGTAATTGGACTCGCATGGATAAGGCCTTTAAGCACGCTGAAGGGTTATTGGATGATTGGCTGGCACAGCACCAGACGGAGGATTGCTACCCCCCTATCATCATCAACATCACTGATGGTGAATACAATGGTGCTTCGCGAGACGAAATGCAACAACTTGCCAATCAACTGAAGTCGAAATTTACCAACGATGGCAACGTACTACTGTTCAATATCCATATTGTGCCAGGAAGCAGTGAAGCCATTATGTTCCCTGCTACGATCGGCGAAATGCGTGGAAATGGATATGGGGAGTCGCTCTTTGAGATGTCGAGCCTCCTTCCTCTGAACTACAATGAGCAGATCCGACAGCTATTCCAAGATAAGGATGAAGATATTCGCTACCGCGCAATGGGAGTGAATGCGGGAATGGAACAGCTGGTGAAAATGATGAAAATAGGCACGCTCTCTAGTGCTATGGTACAGCAATCTCTATGAAAAAGGATACAAGATCCGACCAGAAAAGACGACTGAGACGGAGAAGAAAATTAGAACGGCGGAGGTACAGGGCATTGGTTAGCTCAGCCCCTAGCTCACGCCTAGCTACGGTGGCGAAGTTTAATGAGCAATCACCCAATGAAGACTTCGCTACTAGTGAGAAGGGCTTCATCGCACTCTCGGATGGAGCTGGAGGTTGTGGCCTTTATGCCGATAAGTGGTCGCAATATCTAGTTGGAGAACTGAGTAGAGAGCAGCCGATTACCAGCTTTGAGCAGTTGGATAATTGGGTGGAAGGAATTTGGGAGCCGTTCTATAATAGGTATGAGGCAAAGGCTAAGGAGGGCGACGCGATGTTGCTCAATAAGTTTTATAGCGAGGGGTCGTGCGCCACACTGGTGGCAGCGTGGCTCGTGGATAAAAAGAAGTGCCACTGGATGGCTTATGGCGATAGCCTCCTATTTCACTACGATAAAAGCAGTGGAGAGCTTTGGCATTCCTTCACAAAGCTAGGAGACTTTGACCGCCCACCCTATCTAATCAGTTGTAAAGACCCATTGGTGGCAGAGGGCTTCAAACATGGCGTGATTGATGTAAAAGAGGAAAGCCTCATCTTTGCTTGTAGCGATGCCCTTTCGGAATTGGTGCTGATGATGTACCAAGTCTCTAAATGGGATGAGTATCAAGCGGAACTGGAGGCATTGGTGAATGAACACACCTCGGTCAGTCCGATGGTACAGGTGGCTAGAGAGATGAAGTTGGACTTTTGGAAGGATCTGCTGGAACCCCTCTATGAGTCTGCTAGATCCAATAATTCATTTGCCCAACTGATGAGGAGGTGGTACGACCAAGGGCTGGTGGAACTGGACGACTACACGGTGGTATTTATGACACCAAAGACACCTCTCTAATGTCTACATAAATTAGGGGGTGTGCAGTGTTTATATAATGAGAGTTTTAGGAGGTGCAGTATCCCAATCTATCTGAGTAGCCCCCTTTCATGGCTCGCAGAGCCGATGAATGGGGGCAAATAAGGCGTCCAAAACCCTTGACCCCGGCTGAGGGGTCAGACCTAGATATGGTTGTCCGACCCCTCAACCGGGGTCGCAAGGGTATTTTACGCATCGTTATACACAGGTCTTCGGCACTGCGTGCCTTGACCTGTGCCTATTTAACACGGACCCCTCAGCCGGGGTCCTTCTCATAGACACCCGACTAAAAACCATATGGTAAGGACTTTCTAATGCGTAACCTCTATAATATCTGGGTGGAGGGGTGGTTAATCTTGTGGCTATTTGGTACCTTTGTAGAGAGTAGTAACGCTATAAATAGAAACTATATGAGCTATCAACACCCGGAAAACTCTGGTGAATACAAAGGGCTACAGGTGAATAGTGGTGTGAACCATGCCCCGATTGTCAACCCCTATTTCAAGCCACGCCGTCGCCGTCTGCTCTCTACAGATGAGTATGTGGAGGGCATTTTGGCGGGCGATAGAGCAATGCTTTCACAAGCGGTGACGCTGGTGGAGAGTCGTTTGCCCGAACATCGACAAAAGGCACAGGAGGTGATTGAGCGATGCCTCCCGTATTCTGGCAAATCGGTCCGCATTGGCATCACAGGTGTGCCAGGAGCTGGTAAGAGTACCTCTATTGATGCTTTTGGAATGCATGTGGTAAAAGGAGGCCATAAGTTGGCAGTGCTTGCCATTGACCCCTCGAGCGAGCGATCCAAGGGGAGTATCCTGGGTGATAAGACTCGTATGGAGCGACTTTCGAAGGAGGAGGATGCCTTTATCCGCCCAAGCCCTTCGGCTGGTTCATTAGGCGGTGTAGCACGTAAGACTCGCGAGAGCATTATCCTCTGCGAGGCAGCTGGCTTTGATACCATCTTCGTGGAGACGGTGGGTGTAGGTCAGTCGGAGACGGCGGTGCACTCTATGGTCGACTTTTTCCTCTTGATACAGCTGGCTGGCACTGGCGATGAGCTGCAAGGGATTAAGCGTGGAATTATGGAGATGGCCGATGGCATTGTGATCAACAAGGCAGATGGCGACAATATTAAGCCGGCGGAGCTAGCGGCACAGCACTTCCGCAATGCACTGCACCTCTTTCCACCAGCAGAGAGTGGTTGGACACCCGAGGTGCTCACCTACTCTGGGTTTTACGACCTACGGATCGACGAGGTGTGGAGCATGATTGATCGCTTCATAGCCTTTGTAAAGGATAATGGCTACTTCTACCGCCACCGCAATGAGCAGACAAAGTACTGGATGTACGAGAGTATCAATGAAGCCCTTAAAAATAGCTTCTACTCCAATCCTGCAATCCAAGAGGAGCTTCCTAGGGTGGAGCGTGCGATTTTGGAGGATAAAATGAGTTCGTTTGTGGGGGCCAATAAGCTACTCAATCTATTTTACGAAGGACTGAAACTAGAAGATGAATAACAAGTCACTTTACCTGGTATTTGCCTTATCGGCATTGGTGTTGCTCTTCATTGAGCGGATTCACATTCCCTTTCTTGAGAGTGTTTGCCAAGTACTCATCTGCGGTGGTGCTTTTTACTATGTATTCCGCAGCTATCGCGAGAAAAAGGCGGTGACCCTCTTGATGTGCCTCATGGCACTAGTTGGTCTGCTCTACAATCCCGTGGTGCCTATCAGAGTGGACCATGTCTACTGGATCGTGGCACATATCATCACCATGGCGCTCTTCTACTTTATTTCGCTCAAAACGCCTATTGATGATACTATTATCACCCGAAAAGAGGATGACGAGGTACCAAAGGAGTAACTTTGGGAGGAAAATGTGTATCTTTGTAGTTGGTAAAAGAATAAGAAACGAATATTTATTAGGTGACAATGGCACAGAAAGAGATTGACAATATATTTAAGAAGATTATATCGCACTGCAAGGAGTATGGTTTTGTATTCCCCTCATCGGAGATATATGATGGTCTAGGGGCAGTATACGACTATGGTCAGAATGGTGTAGAACTCAAAAACAATCTCAAGAGGTACTGGTGGGATGCCATGACCCTGCTCAATGACAATGTAGTAGGTATTGACTCGGCCATCTTTATGCACCCAACGATCTGGAAGGCCTCGGGACATGTGGATGCTTTTAACGACCCACTGATTGACAATAAGGTGTCGAAGAAGCGGTATCGTGCTGATGTGCTGATTGAGGAGCATCTAGATAAGATTGAGGCAAAGATCAATAAGGAGATTGAGAAGGCTCGCAAGCGTTTTGGCGATGCCTTTGATGAGGCTCAATACCGTGCAACGAACGCAAGGGTAATCAGATACCAAGAGGAGTATGATGGGGTACATAGCAGGTATGTAAAGTCAATGGAGGACAACGACCTCACTGCCCTCAAGCAATTGATTGTGGATTGTGAGATTGTGGATCCTATTAGTGGTTCTAAGGAGTGGACCGATGTACGTCAGTTCAACCTGATGTTTGCCACTGAGATGGGCTCTACGTCGGAGGGTGCTATGAAGGTATATTTACGTCCGGAGACGGCTCAGGGTATCTTTGTCAACTTTCTCAATGTGCAGAAGAGTGGCCGCATGAAGGTGCCTTTTGGTATTGCACAGATTGGTAAGGCCTTCCGCAATGAGATTGTGGCTCGCCAATTTATATTCCGTATGCGTGAGTTTGAGCAGATGGAGATGCAGTTCTTTGTAGCCCCAGGTACGGAGCTTGAGTGGTACGAGAAGTGGAAGGAGCGTCGACTACGCTGGCACAAGGCTCTAGGCTTGGGGGATAACAAGTATCGTTTCCACGATCATGAGAAGCTAGCTCACTATGCTAATGCCGCAACAGATATTGAGTTTGAGATGTCTTTTGGCTTTAAGGAGGTGGAGGGTATTCACTCACGTACCGACTTTGACCTGAAGCGTCATGAGGAGTTCTCGGGTAAGAAGATGCGTTACTTCGATCCTGAGCTTAATGAGAGCTATGTACCCTATGTAGTGGAGACCTCTATCGGTGTGGATCGACTATTCCTCAGCATTCTATTTGGTTGCTACGATGAGGAGCAGCTAGAGAATGGTGAGGTGCGTGTAGTACTTCGTTTGCCAGCTGCTTTGGCGCCTAAGAAGGTAGCGGTACTGCCTTTGGTACGCAAGGATGGTCTTCCAGAGCTAGCACAGCAGATCGTTGACGACCTGAAGTTTCACTTCCCTTGTGATTATGATGAGAAGGACTCTATCGGAAAGCGTTACCGTAGACAGGATGCCCTCGGCACTCCATTCTGCGTGACCGTGGATCACGAGAGTATCGAGGATGGTAAGGTGACGATACGCCACCGCGACTCTATGGAGCAGGAGCGTGTGGAGATCGGTGAACTTCGCCACATCATCGAGGAGAGTGTGAGTATGCAGTCATTGCTCAAGAAAATATAAATAGATTATGAAGAGAGTACTGAATCTCACCCTTGTACAGCTATGGACTGTGGCATTGGGCGCCCTACTTCTCTCGCTTTCTAGCTGCAATGTAGAGCAGCCAATGGAGGAGAGTAACTACAAGAAGGAGAATGATGCTTTCATAGAGAAAGCGGTGGAAAAGGGGTATACGGAGAGTAACTTCCTCAATACAAATTACAATATCTACTACAAGGTTCTTGAAGGCTCGAAGGAGCACAATCCTAGCTACCCATATCAGGAGAGTACGGTGAAGATGGAGCTGAGTGGTCGCTTTATTTCAGGTGAGATATTTCAGGAAAAAGGGGAGATTACTAGTCCAGTCAACAAACTAGTACATGGGGTGCAGTATGCCCTACAGATGATGAATGTAGGGGATCATTGGGAGGTGGTAGTGCCTTACCAGCTAGGCTATGGTGCCTATACCCAATACAATAAGATTCCTGGCTACTCTACGCTGATTTTTGATATCAAACTACTAGAGATACCAGTACAATGATTAGCAAAAGGCCTCTGATACTGGTGAGTAATGACGACGGTGTATTTGCCAAGGGGCTTGAGGAGCTCTATACCGCGTTGAGAGACCTCGGGGATATCGTGGTGGTGGCACCCGATGGTCCTCGGAGTGGTACCTCTAGCGCCATCACCTCCTCGATACCGATCCACTTCAATATGGTGGAGACGGAGCCAGGGCTGACGATTTACAGCTGCAGTGGCACGCCAGCTGACTGTGTGAAGCTCGCCTTGAATGAGATCCTCCCCACCCTACCCGATCTAGTGGTGGCGGGTATCAACCATGGTGGCAATGAGGGTATTGCAGTGAATTACTCTGGCACGCTAGGTGCGGCTATTGAGGGGACTATTTTCAACATTCCCTCCTTTGCTATCTCGCTTTTACAAGGAGATCAGGAGAGTGATTACTTGGACTGTTGTCGCTTTGCCCGCACGATTGCTCGTAAGATATTGAAGGAGGGGATCCCGAAGGGAGTCTACCTCAATGTGAATGTCCCCAATGTGCCTGAGGTGAGGGGGCTAAGGGTTTGCAGCCAAGCCGATGGTAAGTATGTTAATGAATATGTCTGCCAAACCACTCCGACTGGTAGAGATGTCTACTGGCTATCGGGTAGTATTAAACTGGCGGAGCCGATCAATCAAAACTGGGATATCCAGCTCCTGAAGAAGGGGTATGCCACGATTGTTCCCTGCAATATTGATGTGACGGACTACGAATTTATCCAACAAATAAAGCACTGGGACGAGTAATGAACTACTTTCTGGTGGCAGGTGAGGCTAGTGGAGACCTCCACACCTCAAGATTAATGAAAGAGCTGAGGAGCCTAGACCCCTCAGCCTCTTTTACTTTTATGGGTGGCCCACGTATGAGAGAGGTGGGTGGTGAGTGTGTGATCGCTTCGGAGCACCTCGCCTTTATGGGCTTTGTGGATGTAGCAAAGAATATCGGCACCATCCGCGAGGCGGGGAAGGCACTCCAAACGGCACTAATTAACGCTCGCCCCGATGTGGTTATCTGCACCGACTATGCCAGTTTCTGCTTTCAGTATGTATTGCCCTTTGTACGCAAACAGCTTCCACAGACAAAAATCGTCTATTTCATCCCCCCAAAGGTATGGGCGTGGAAGAAGGGACGAATCAAGAGACTTCGTACAGATACAGACCTTATTCTCTCCATTTTCCCCTTTGAGATACCTTTCTTCCAGCAACAGCAGTTGGACCAGGTAAAGTATATTGGCAATCCTACCTTAGAGCAAGTTCAGCAGTTTTTGAGTAGTTACGAAGCCACTGACTGCCCTCCTTACGTTGCTCTATTGCCAGGTAGTCGACGCTCTGAGGTGAATCAAAACTTACCGACGATGCTACAGGTGGCTAACTCTTTTCCCGACCTTCATATCAAGATAGCTGGCACGAGTAGTCTTCCTAGAGAGGTCTATGCACCTCTACTAGAGGGAGTGAAGGAGGTGGAGCTGGTCTTTGACGACACCTATCGGGTAGTGAAAGGGGCAAGGGCTGCTCTGGTCACCAGTGGCACTGCCACGCTTGAGACAGCACTTCTTGGCACACCTCAGGTGGTTTGCTATGCCCAAAGGGCGGGTTACCTAGCCAATTTTATCTTTAAGCATCTATTTACAACCCCCTATATTTCACTCGTAAATCTTGTGGCCGATGAGCCTGTGGTGCAGGAGCTATTTGGCGGTTTGTTTAAGGAGGATAAGATCTGGAATGCCCTTGCTCCATTGACCATGGAGGGTGAGAAGCGAAGGAAGATGCTGGAGCAGTACCAGGAGATAAAAGAAAAGCTTCAGACAGCTCAACCCTCATCGAGGTTGGCTGCTGAAGCTATTCTAGAATTGGCAAGAGCTCGCTAAACTTATATGATCAAATGTCCCACTACTGATACCAGTAGTGCCAATACCCACCCCACAGAGATGGAGTAGAGAGTACTATAGAGGGCATATCTCCATCGCCCACTCTCCCGACCAATGGCGACTACTGTGCTAATACAAGGGATATAGACCAGCACAAATATCATAAACGAAAGGGCTATCACAGGATCTAAGACTTTGGACCCATCGGGGTAAGTGGCATTCTGTAGTTTACTCGAAAGGAGTGCCTCATTATCGCCATCACCAGTAAATAGTACGCCCATGGTACTCACTACGATCTCCTTTGCAGCCACACCTGTGAGGAGCGAAACGCTCATCCTCCAATCGTACCCATGCCACTTAAAGACGGGCTGGATGGCGTGTCCTAAGCGACCAATGAGTGAGTACTCTTGCTGTACCATGGTGAGCTGATGGTCACGATCCATCGCCTCGAAATCGGTCTGCTCTTGTGCCCTAACCTTCTCAATATGTTGGGCAATCAGAGCATCTTGCTGCGGCTCCTCTAGTTTATGAACATTGGGGAAGTAGCTCAACGCCCAAATAGCGATAGAGGCGACTAGAATCACGGTTCCCATCTTCTGCAGGTATTGCTTAGCCCGCTCCCACATGTGCAGTAATACACTTTTGAGCGTAGGAATACGGTAAGGCGGTAGCTCCATCACAAAGGGGGTCTCTTTAGCAGTATTGAAGCGTCGCTTAAATATCAGCGCACTCAGCACCGCCACCAAGATACCAGAGAAGTATAGCACGAAGAGCACCAAACCTGCATTGTGGGGAAAGAAAGCCCCAGCAAGTAATAGGTAGACTGGCAGCTTGGCACTACAACTCATAAAGGGGATAATCAGCATCGTCACAAGACGATTATTGCGGTTCTCTATGGTACGTGTAGCCATCACCGCAGGAACGTTACAGCCAAAACCCATCACAAGCGGGATAAAGGACTTTCCATGCAATCCTATCAGGTGCATCAGCCGGTCCATAATAAAGGCAGCCCTGGCCATATAGCCGGTATCTTCGATAATGGCAAGGCAGAGGTACAGAATCACAATATTAGGCAGGAAGACGAGCACACCCCCCACTCCAGCAATTACACCATCTACTAATAGGTCCTTGAGCATCCCCTCTGGCATCAGCTCGCCAATCCATTGGCCTAACCACGCCACTCCCGACTCTATCCAATTCATTGGATATTCGCCAAGTATAAAGGTAAGCTGGAACATCAAGAAGATAACCGCAATAAAGATAGGGAAACCCCAAATCTTGTGAGTTAATATATGGTCAATCTTACGATTACGCTCGGTGATGGAGTCGTAATTGGTACGGTAAGTCTCTTGCAAGGCACCGCGTACAAAGCCGTAACGACCATTGGTGATATCGTGCTGGATATCATTATCGGTATGCTTGGCGTAACGCTCATTCAGCTCTGCCACCTGGTGCAGCAAGGCTACACCTCTATCGGGTAGCATGGCAACTACCTCTTGCATCGCCTCATCCTCCTCCAGCAACTTGATAGCCATATAGCGTGGCCTCAACTCTTGTACCACTTGGGGGAACTGCTGCCAATGCTCTCTAAGTGACTCGCTCAGCTCAGCAATTGCTGTCTCCACCTCTTGGCGATAACGAATATCTACTACTCTAAGCTCCTGAGAACGGTTATTGTAGATCGTAACCACATGCTCAAAGAGGTTCTTTATACCACGCCCCGTCCGGCCATTAGTAGGACAGAGAGGTACTCCAATCAGGCGAGTCAACTGCTCGGTATCTAATTCACTGCTAGAAGCTTCCAACTCGTCCCACATATTGAGTGCCACCACTACAGGGATACTGGTCTCAAGTAGCTGGGCGGTCATATAGAGGTGGCGCTCCAAGTTGGTCGAGTCCACCACATTAACCACCACATCTGGTCGCTCATCGCCCATCAAGTACTGGCTAATGTACTTCTCTTCTGGACTATACGAGCTGATAGAGTAAGCCCCTGGCAGGTCGATCAGATCAAAGGTATAGCCACCCTGTCGGTAGGTAGCCGTCTTGGCTTCTACCGTCACGCCACTATAGTTGCCCACATGCTCGTGAGCTCCACTCGCCGCATTGAAAAGGGAGGTCTTACCGCAATTAGGATTGCCCACAAAGGCGACCCGAATTCGTTGCTCTGGACGTTGTTTTTCATTGGAATTGTGACGTCCCTTGGCTAGATAGTACGAAGAAGTAGCACTTTCGCCTTGCTGTCGCCTATGAGCCGCGGTAGTATGAAGCGGATCCACTTCAATCAGCTTGGCTTCACTCCGTCGGAGCGTCACATCATAATTGAGAATACGATACTCCACAGGATCCTTTAGCGGGGCATTCTTCACCACTAAAATCTCCTCTCCCGGTATAAACCCCATCTCCATCAACCGCTTTCGAAACGCCTTGTCGGTATGATGTTTTAGAATAATTGCCCTCTCACCCGTATGTAGTTCAGATAGTCTCATTGATCAGTATTTAATTAGACACAAAAGTAACTTCTTTATCAGAGATCCTCAATACCTAATTGTAGGTATTTTTGCACTCCTTATATACCTACGTGCCAGAAAAGAAAATGGGAATTTAAGAGTAAATATTTGGCACAGTCCTCAAAAGAGGTTACCTTTGTAGCAGTTAACTAATTGAGAGAACGTAGTAATATAAGATTAGAGAGAAGAGATTACTTTAACCCTTGATAGGGTCTTTGTAGTAGCGATTCCATGTTAGGCGGACGAGAGTGCCCCTTGCTTGGAGTTGTTGTTTTTTACCATTAGAGGGACTAAGAAATAGAGATACTTATGGATTACATCTATATGACTGAGGAGGGATACCAAAACCTCCTTGAAGAGATCAGAAAGCTAGAGGAGATAGAACGACCAGAGGTGATACAGGCTATTGCCGAAGCACGCGACAAGGGTGACCTCTCTGAAAATGCGGAGTATTCTGCCGCTAAGGAGAAGCAGGCACTTCTAGAAGATAGGATTGCACAGCTGAGAATGCAGCTACAAAATATCCGTATCATTGACACCAAAAAGATAGGCACGGAGACGGTACAGATGCTCAACACCGTAACTATTCGCAATATGAGCAATAATCAGGTGAAGACCTACACCATTGTCTCCGACACCGAAAGCGATATCCGCAAGGGAAAGATGGCTATTTCTACCCCGATAGCTAAGGGATTGATCGGCAAAAAGGTGGGAGATGTGGTAGAGATACAAGTACCCGCAGGTATTGTGACGTTTAAGATTGAGGAGATTACCATATAAGCTAATTGATCTATGGCAACGATATTCACGAAAATTATCCAAGGAGAGATTCCTGGCTACATTATAGCGGAGGACGAGCACTTCTGTGCCTTCCTAGACGCCTTCCCCGTACAATACGGACACACTCTAGTGGTGCCAAAGCGAGAGGAGAATTACCTCTTTGACCTAGAGGATGCAGAGCTATCGGAAATGATACTCTTTGCAAAGAAGGTGGCGGCTGCGATTAAGAAGGCAACTAGCTGCAATCGAGTTGGGATGGCAGTTATGGGCTTGGAGGTGCCTCACGCACACATACACTTGATCCCAATACAGAAGGAGAAGGATATGGACTTCAATCACAAAGTACCTAACCCCGATCCCGAAAAGATGAAGGAGATGGCTGCAGCAATCCAATCCAACCTATAAAGCCTCCCTAAGGACTAAACAAAAAGATGAGCTAAGAATGAGCTACTTGCCCACTCTCAGCTCATCTTTTATCTCTCAAACCCATCTTAGCACATCCACAATAGCACATTAAAGATAGCATCGTAACCTAAATGTTCATAGGCAAAACCAGATAGTTCAATAGCACCTCGTTAATAAGAAGGCATAAAAAAAGCTCTGGGATGAAACATCTCAGAGCAACCAAAACCAAAAACTTACAATCTACTAAAACGTAAAAACAACACGTATAGTGTGCGGCTGAAGGGACTCGAACCCCCACGGATTGCTCCACTAGATCCTAAGTCTAGCGCGGCTACCAATTACGCCACAGCCGCAAAAAAGTCTATCTTTCAAAGAAAGCATCCTTTTGATTTTGCTTTGCAAAGGTAGCAATAAATTTTTAATCCACCAAATATCCACCATTATTTCTTGGCTAAAAGTCTCAATTTAATACTATTAATCATAAAAGAGGATAGGGGGTGTGCGAATAAATGGGTAGTTTTGTGAGTAGTAAGAAGATTTGGAGAATAATCAATTTAAGTGATATGGTGCAAACTCTCATTACATATATAATCATTGCCTTAGTGGCATTCTTAGTCTGCCGCCACCTTTGGAAAATGTTGAAGCCACCAAAAAAGGATGTGCCAACAGCTTGTGCTGGATGCCCACTAGCAGAGGCTTGTCAGAAGAGCAAGATAGAGCCAAGCAACGAGAAGAAAAGGAGCAAAGAAGCAAATTGTACTACCAAGAGGAGCGATATCTAAAGAAAAAAAGTTATCTTTGAAGCGAAGCTTAATTAATAATCTTATTCAGAGCCGGCAGTTCATCTAAATTAGAGTGCGATGGACGAGGCTTTTCAATTAAAGGATATGAATAAAGAGAGATTTAAGGGGAGGGTAGATGGTAAGGAGGTAGCACTTTACACCCTCAGCAATGCCAATGGGATAGAGATAGATATCCTCAACCTTGGTGCTAAGATAGTAGCCATAAGGGTACCGGACCGAGTGGGAAAGAAGGTAGACATTCTGCTAGGGCACGACTGTCTGCAAGATTATATTGAGAGTGAAGAGGCCTACTTTGGTGCTATCTGCGGACGGTATGCCAATAGAATTGCCAAGGGAAAGTTTGCCATTGATGGTGAGGAGTACTCATTGCTCATCAATAATGGACCTAATGCCCTCCATGGTGGCAAGAAGGGATTTAATAGCGTGGTTTGGACGGTGGAACAGGCATCGGCTTCAGAGTTGGTTCTCTCCTACATATCGAAAGATGGAGAGGAGGGGTATCCAGGCGAACTCAAGGTGCAGGTGACCTATGGTCTCTGCCCTGTCACCAACAACTTTGCTATCGCTTACGACCTAGATTCCGCAAGTCGAGTGAGGGGTAAAAAAGAAGGGTGAGATTTCTTGCGATTTCTCACCCTTTGTCGTTAGAAATTGTTATCTTTATCTTGACATAAATAACTGAATAACAATATCTAACACCCCGTTAGGGTATGGCAAATATACAAGTAATTTCTGAGAGAGCACAGCGTTTTGGCGGATTAAATTTCATTTTACAGTCCAAGGAGTACAAAAAGATTCTTGAGCTGTGCGATAAAGAGCTGGGAGTAAGAAGTAGTTCTGGTGGTGGATACTCTTATTCGGAGGTA
>NZ_AQVC01000053.1 GCF_000372405.1 Porphyromonas somerae DSM 23386
CACATCCGAATAATAATACCTACGATATCCGCGGTGCTCTTCTTGTCTCTTCTTTTTCTTCGCCTTCATCTCTATAACTTCGTCTAACCCAGAATCTAGGTACCTATGAACCCACTCCAGGATCGTAGTCCTACCAATAGGAACAAGGTGTGAAATCTGGGTGTAACCTAAGTTTTCCTCAAAATAGAGGTGAATAACTCGGTCAAAATAAATCTTCTGGAGTTGACTCCTTTTTACAAACTTACTCATAAAAATCTATCTATGAGTCAACTTTTTCTAGGACAAGACACATAACCCCCGAGTCGTTCGAGGCATTCGCCCCTCCGACTCGGGGCTAGAATCCGTCTGACCTCCCACGAGGGGAGGTCATTCATGGTAAGACCTTTCTAATGCGTAACCCCTGTGCTTCCTCCGACCTATTGTGCCACGACTTTATAATTTTGTGTAAGTTTGTGGATATGAAAGCAATTGTATCTAGGAGTTACTCACCTTGCTCGAAGCCGAGTGCGGGGTATCTCTTTTCACTTTGGGGCTTTATGCTCCTATTTGTGGTGGCATTGTCGATGTTGATGATGCCTCTATTGGAATTGCTCCTATCGGGCAGCTACGTGAAGTATGTGGGGATGGTGGTGCAGGGGTTATTGGTCTTTGCTTTGCCAGCGTGGTTGGTGGAGCAATACTATCGACGTAGCCATAGGGAGCAGGTGTGGCGACTTCGGTGGAGTGATGCTCGCTACGATCACCTTCCTCGCCTTGTGGCACTGATGCTGGCGGCGATGTGTGCTAGTCTGCTACTAGAGTCGGCGATGAGTCTCTTCCCTGTGCCCAAGATCTTTGCGTCAATGGAGGAGCAGATGACTCTGGAGTACGAAGCACTCCTAGGAGAGCAGCGACTGATGGGGCGGATACTGATCTATTTCGCCACTATTGTGGCAGCACCTCTGGGGGAGGAGCTCTTCTTCAGAGGGGGTGTGCAGGGGTGGTTGCTCTGTCGTCTCCGCAATCCGCACGTGGCGGTGTGGATCACGGCACTACTCTTTAGTGCGATGCACATGCAGTGGAGTGGCTTCCCTAGTCGGCTCCTACTAGGTGGGGTGATTGGTTATGTGGCACTCTATCGGGGGCTTTGGGTGGCGATCCTCTTCCACGTGGTGAATAATGCGATGACCTTTGTGCTAGAGTCTTTTGATCTAGAGCTGGGGCTCGGCTGGGGATTTGCTGTGATGCTGGTGCTTGTGGGCTTACTGGTAAAGGAAATGAAACAAGAGACGAGTGCTACCTCGTCTATTAATGATTTGAAAGATGAAGAATAAAGTTTGGTTGGTGGCTTTGGCACTAGTTTTACTGGCGGGCTGCGCCAAGGAGAAGGAGGAGAAACAGTTTGTACAACACCTCGAATTTCCCGAGCAGATGTCGCTAGAGGGGAAGGTGGAGATGGCGAGTCGTCTGGTACCTACTGCGGAGCAATTGGCATGGCAGGAGCAGGAGCTCACCGCCTTTATCCATTTCGGGGTGAACACCTTTACCGACCGTGAGTGGGGCGATGGCAAGGAGGACCCAGCCCTCTTCAACCCTACCGATCTAGATACCGATCAGTGGTGTAAGGTGCTGAGTGAGGCGGGCTTTAAGATGGTCATTCTTACGGCAAAGCACCATGATGGCTTCTGCCTTTGGCCCACCAAGACTACGGAGCACAGTGTCGCTTCGTCGCCTTGGCGAGAGGGCAAGGGCGATGTGGTGGGCGACCTGGCTAAGTCGTGCCAAAAGTATGGTTTGCGGCTAGGTCTCTATCTATCTCCTTGGGACAGGAATCACCCTACCTACGGTGAGGGCGATGCCTATAATAAGGTTTACCTAGAGCAGCTGAGAGAGTTGCTCACCAATTATGGCGAGGTATGGGAGGTATGGTTTGATGGAGCCAATGGTGAGGGACCTAATGGCAAGGTACAGGAGTACGATTGGGAGGCGGTGATCAAGCTGATCAAGGAGCTACAGCCCAATGCGATCACGGCCATTATGGGCCGAGATGTGCGGTGGGTAGGTAATGAGAGTGGCTTGGGCCGTGAGACGGAGTGGAGTGCCACGGTGGTTCCGTCTTCATCTCTGGCACGTGCTGCAGCCACTAAGGAGGCACTAGGCATTGATGAAATGTCGAAAGACCTCGGTAGCCGTGAGATGCTGGAGAAGGCGAAGGAGCTCTTTTGGTACCCTAGCGAGGTGGATGTGAGCATCCGTCCGGGCTGGTTTTATCACGATTATGAGTCGCCAAAGACACTTGGTGCTCTGGCAAATATTTACTTCCAATCGGTGGGGATGAATTCGTCTCTACTTCTGAATATTCCACCCAATAGAGAGGGTAAGCTGGCCGATGTGGATGTGCAACGTATTCAGGAGCTGGGTCGTTTTGTGCGTCAATTTAATGCGAGGGATGCAGTGAGGGTCTTTAAGCCTTTTACACTAGAGGTTGGCGACTACAAGGAGGTGGAGCTGAATGATGACCAGATGGTCTCAGCTATTTTGCTCCAAGAGGAGATCGCCAAGGGTCAGCGTGTGGAGTCGTTTGAGCTAGAGGCGCTCGTGGGCAATGAGTGGCGGAAGATCGGCAAGGGTACCACAATCGGGTACAAGCGGATCATTCTGCTAGAGCAACCGGTGCGAGCGACGAAGCTACGTCTGAAGCTCTTGGAGAGCAGAGGGGTGGCGAATATTAGCCGTCTGGCTGCCCATTGGGTACCAGATATTGAGGAGCTGAGCCTCGCCACTGAGGGGGCGATGATGGAGAAGAAGGGGTGGAAGGTGATTGCCGAGCGTCCCTTTACCCTAGAGCTGGACCAGATGGCAGAGATGGAGGGCTTTAGATATACGCCCAGTGGTGAGGGGGATGAAGTGATTACTCACTATACGCTATCGGGAAGTGCCGATGGCAAGGAGTGGGAGATGCTGAGCATAGGAGAGTTTGGCAATATTCTCAATAATCCTATCCCTCAGTACCAAAAGCTATCGGAGCGAAAGAGTGTGAAGTACCTTCGCTTTACAGGGACTAACCACAATGGCAGAGATGTGGTCCCACATATTGATGAACTAGATATTTTTTAAGTAAGAGATGAAGACAAGATATATTGGTGCCCACGTATCGGCATCGGGAGGCGTATCGAATGCAGTGGCGAATGCCTTGGAGATCGGGGCGAATGCCTTTGCACTATTTACCCGCAACCAGCGGCAGTGGTATCCTAAGCCACTCGAGGAGGAGGAGATAGAGAACTTTAGGAGTGCGGTGAAGGAGGCGGGCATTGAGCCAAAGCATATCCTACCCCACGCTAGCTATCTGATTAACCTCGGCAATCCCGACCCGACAAACCTGAAGAAGAGTCGTGACGCCTTCCTAGATGAGATGCAACGGTGTGAGCAACTGGGGCTGACGCTCCTCAACTTCCACCCCGGGAGCCATCTGAAAAAGATGAGTGAGGAGGATTGTCTTGCACAGATTGCGGAGGAGATCAATATCGCTTTACAGAAGACGAAGGGGGTGACTGCGGTGCTGGAGAATACTGCGGGACAAGGGACCAACCTTGGGTACCGCTTTGAGCACCTGAAGCAGATTATAGACCAGGTGGAGGATAAGAGCCGTGTGGGTGTCTGTATTGATACGGCACATACGCTGGCTGCAGGCTATGATATCCGCACGGAGGAGGGGTATCGGGAGACGATGTATCAGATCGATAAGATTATTGGGTTGGAGTATCTGAGGGGTATTCACCTCAATGACTCGCTTAAAGAGCTCGCTAGTCGTGTAGACCGCCATGCCTCTGTAGGGGAGGGGGTGATGGGAATGACGCTCTTTGAGGTGCTGATGCAGGATGAGCGTCTGGCTGATATTCCTATTATCTTGGAGACACCAAACCCCGACCGCTGGGCGGAGGAGATTGCACTACTACGTACCTTTGCTAAGTGAGATGATCCGTTTACCGAAAGCTAAGATCAACCTCGGGCTGAGGATCCTTCGTCGCCGCCCTGATGGTTACCACGACATCGAGACGCTCCTCTTGCCTATTCCGCTTCGTGATGCCTTGGAGGTATTGCCGAGTGAGGAGGGGATGAAGTACGACTTTGGTGACTGGGGGGAGCCATCGGAGGAGAACCTAGTGGTGCGTGCCTACCATTTGGTCAAAGCAGCTTATCCGGAGGTACCACCTGTGGAGATCATTCTCCGCAAGCGGATCCCTACTGGGGCGGGGCTGGGTGGTGGCTCCTCGGATGCCTCCAATATGCTCTTGCTCTTAGACGAGCTCTTTGAATTGGGGATGAGCTATGACGAGATGCACCAGATGGCTACTCGCCTTGGAGCCGATTGTCCTTTCTTCCTGCGTGATGAGCCACAATTGGGTGAGGGGATTGGGGAGCAGCTATCTCCTTTTCCGCTACATCTGGAGGGGAAGGTGCTGACACTACTACACAGCGACCTCCATATCTCTACTGCCGAAGCGTATGGTGGGGTGGTGCCATCGGAGGAAGGACCAAGTCTCCGTGAGCTACTCTCGCAACCGATGGAGGAGTGGCGAGGAACTTTGTACAATGCCTTTGAGCCACACATCTTTGAGCGGTACCCAGTGCTGGCACACGGCAAGGAGCAACTCTACCGAGCTGGTGCCACTTATGCCGCGATGAGTGGTAGTGGCTCTACGCTATTTGCCCTTAGCGATGCTCCGCTATCAATATCGGATTGGGAAGGAACTCAACAAACATACACACTATAATACTGACTTATGAAAAAAGCACTTACATTACTCGCACTACTGGCACTGCCACTCCTGGGAAGTGCCCAGAGCGACACTATCACGGTGACTCAGTACAAGGCACTCAAGCCGCTAGTAGCACGCACGCCTTTTATGGCTGATAGCATCAATGTGCAGGGCAAGAAGTATGACCTTAAGGGACAACTATCGCAGATCTCCCCTATCCGCTTGGATAACCCTCACCTCTCTCTAGTCTCTACCGACGCTGAGGGGTATCTCAAGTGCGACTCTACTTTGGCGAATGAGGAGAAGACCATTCAGAGCTATTATCTCTCTATGGTGACCCCTAGCTTTGAGAAAGGGACGATGCTGGTGGAAAGTGACTCGCCTTTCCGTCTTTTTATTGACGGCACACAGATTGGTTCGTCTGACCAATCGGGGAGCTTTGAGTACTCGTTCTCGCTTTTGCCTAGTGTGGCACACAAAGTGGCCATCCGCCTTCTTTCTAAAGAAGGAGGTGCTGCTAAGTATCGGCTGAGGGTGGTGCCTACGAAGGCGGATAGCCAAATCGCTCTTTCGCTAGATGATAAGGAGTATATGAGTATGCAGTATATGCGAACTGGGGAGAGCCTATCGGAGATGAGTGTCTCACCCTCGGGACGATATACTAAGGTGGTGCTCCGCGAGACGGTAAACACGAAAAATAGGTACAGTGTCTTGCTCTACGACGGCAATCGACTGGTGGCTCGTCTTGATGGCAGTTACCTAGAGACGCAGTGGATGCCCCAGTCTGATAAGCTTTGGTTTACCCAAAAGAGCGACACGGGAAAGCAACTCTTGACCCTCGACCCAGCGACACTGACCGTTTCGGTATTGCACCCTGCGATTCCTGAGGAGGGTTACTTCGTGATGGCTCCGACGGAGGATAAGCTGATCTATATGGTGACCAATGAGGGGCCTAAAAACAAGGGCGTTGTGGAGCGTGTATTGGGTCGCTACGATACCACTGGTAGCTACAGAGATCGAGAGTTCCTCGCCTCTTTTGACCTAGAGCAAGGGCTCTATCAGCCACTCACCTATGGCTGTAGAGGTACTTCGCTACAAAGTGTTTCCAAGGATGGCAAGGAGCTCATCTTTAGCACCTCTCGCCCTACGACTACAATCCCCTTCTCAGAGAACGACTTCTGTGTCTTGAATCTTGAGACGCTACAAGTAGACACGCTCTTTAGTCACGAGACGGATGTGGCCACGCTTTACTATACCTCTGACCCACGCTATCTTCTGGCTCTAGGAACTGCCAATTCGTTTGGAGGCATCGGTCGCAACCTACCTGAGGGAATGGCTGCAAACACCTATGATATGCAACTATTCCTGTACGATAGGCAACAACGTACCGCCAAGGCACTGACGAAGGACTTCGACCCTAATGTGGAGAGTGTCAAGGTGCTACCAGACCGATTTGAAGCAATATTCACGGCGGAGAATCAGGACTATGTATCGCTCTATCGTCTCGACCTAAGGAGTGGTCGTATCACTCAGGTCAAGACCACTGAGGAGGTGGTGCGTCGGTTTGATGTAGATAATAAGGGACAAATGATAGCCTACGGTGGGCAAAGTACCATGAATTCCGACCGCATCTATCAGATCAATAACCGTGGGGAGCGTCTGCTCTATGACCTAGCAACACAGAAGATGCACGACCTAGCACTCGGCACGGCAGAGACTTGGAGTTTCACCATGCCTAATGGCGATGTGGTACCTGGTCGTTTCTATCTACCCCCTAACTTTGATCCTTCTCGCAAGTATCCAATGATTGTCTACTATTATGGTGGCACCTCGCCTACGGCTCGCAACTTTGAGGGCTCTTACTCCCTCCCTATGTATGCAGCTCAGGGCTATGTAGTGCTAACCCTTAACCCAAGTGGTACCACTGGTTGGGGACAGGAGTATGCTGCTCGTCACCTCAATGCGTGGGGTAAGCGGACGGCCGATGAGATCGTAGCTTCGGTAAAGGGTTTCTGCGAGAGCCATCCTTATGTCAATGCCGAGCGAATTGGCTGTGTAGGGGCTAGCTATGGTGGCTTTATGACACAGTATCTACAGACGATTACCGACCTATTTGCTGCTGCAGTGAGCCACGCTGGTATCAGTTCCATTGCTTCCTATTGGGGCGAAGGTACGTGGGGAATCGGCTATAGCACCGTGGCTAGCTACGGTAGCTATCCTTGGAATAATCCAAAGCTCTACACCGAGCAGAGCCCGCTTTTCCGAGCTGATAAGATCAAGACTCCGCTCCTCTTGCTCCACGGCACAGCCGACGTCAATGTACCTATCGGTGAGAGTGTACAGATGTACAATGCCCTCAAGATACTGGGCAAAGAGGTAGAGTTTATCAAGGTCTATGGCGAAGACCACGGCATCTACGATCCTGAGAAACGATTCCTCTGGATGCAAAGTACCATGGCGTGGTTCCAGAAGTGGCTGAAGGATGACCCCACTTGGTGGGACACCCTCTACCCCGAAGTACACCTCTAGAGACTGTTGCACGAAGGCGATCTGCGGCGTTGCTTTCGGAATTCGGGCTCGGTCACGTACGTGAGTACGCTCCCAGCGCCCTCATCCTCAGCGCCTTGCATCTCATCCTTCGTTCAAAGTCTCAGCACATTTGAATTAAATATGAGAGAATGGTACTTCGTGCAACATTCTCTTCTAATCACAGGACCTCAAACAAAGAAAGCACCCAATCGGGTGCTTTCTTTGTTTAATCCTAGACTTGGTGATCCAACTTGTCCGGTAAGGGAGTGTCATTGGATAGGGTCTAAAAGCGGGTAGTAGAGCCACCACCGCCCGACATTCCTCCGCCAAATCCGCCACCGAAGCTACCACCGCCACCGAAGCTACCACCGCCACCGAAGCCTCCACCGACGATTGGGCCAACGCCTCTTCGACGAGGATTGGAGAAGCGAATCACATCTTTATTATCGTAGTTGCAGTATTCACAGTGATAGCGACGAACTACCATATTGCTACGCTCTTGTTGGGATAGCAGTTTGTAACTCTTGGTGCCACATCGTGGGCATCGCTGGTATCCGCTGAGTGAGTTACTGACGCCCACCGCACGATGGTAGCTGCAGGCTGAGCACTGGTAGAGGGTATAATTGACCGAATGAAGGCGTTGCTCCGTGGCTTGTGCTGCGGAGAGTAGCGGTAGATTTTCAGGCGATACAATGGCACGTACACTTCCCTTTGTGTGGCACTGCGGACAATTATGAAGCTGTCGGCGAGTACGCCCTCTTAGGATCCAGTAGAGCGGCAGTAGGAAGATGAGTGCAGGGAAAATAAGCCACTGCCACATCTGTTTAGGGAGTGAGAAATTGTAGCTCAGCAATGACGCTCTTAGTGCTGGCTCCTTTAGCCTACGCCAACGGGTCCAAAGCCCTCCGCCAAATAGTAGCCCCACAAGGAGAGAAAAGCCGATATAGCCCCAAAGCAGACCTCCAAGGGCTTCCTGCTGCTCCTCCTCATAGCCGTATTGCCGATTGCCGTCGTTGCGTGCCTCATACCCCTCAGTGAGTAGCTCATCAATAGCCCCTATCATCTGTAGAAAGCCTTCGGCATCTCGCCCCTCCGATATAGCGGGGAGTAGATAGCGGTTAGTCAGTCGCTTAGTGGTGATATCGGGGAGTGCCCCCTCTAGTCCGTAGCCTGTCTCTAGGCGGATGATCCGCTCTCCTTTTCTTCCGAACTTGTAGAGGATCAGTAGCCCATTATTATCCTCCCGCTTGCCAATACCCCAAAGCTCAAAGAGCTCCACGGCAAAAGACTCCGGGTCATCATTCTCTATCCCAGGTAGCACCACCAGCACCACCTCCACCGTATGCTTCTCCCGAAGTTGGTAGAGTGCATCGTCGAGAGCGACGCGATCTTCGGGTGAAAAGTACCCCTCAGGGTCGCTCACAAAGTGGCGACTATCCTGAAGCTGTACATTGGGCACCTCGCTAGGAGTGTACTCCCTTGCCCAGCTCCCCAGAGGGAGAGCCAGCAAGGCGAATAGTATGATGAGCCACCTCGTCTTCATCTTCTTATATTAGAAAGCGACAACCGGTGCCACCTCTGCCCCAGCGATGGATTCGAAGTAGGCTTGTGGCTTAAAGCCAAGGATGCCCGCAAAAATATTGCGTGGAAACTTGCGGATATAGATGTTATACTCCTTGGCTGTCTCATTGAAACGCTGACGCTCGGTGGTGATGCGATTCTCCGTTCCTTCTAGCTGAGTCTGTAGCATCTGGAAGTTTTCATTCGCCTTCAGCTCAGGATATTGCTCAGCCACCACCATCAGTCGTCCTAAAGCTTGTGAGAGGTTATTCTGAGAGGCCATATACTTCTGCAATGCCTCATCGGTCAATTGGTCGGGATCCACCTTTACCTGAGTAGCCTTTGCTCTTGCCTCAATCACATTGGTGAGGGTCTGCTCCTCGTGCGTTGCATACCCCTTCACGGTATTCACAAGGTTAGGGATCAGGTCGGCACGTCTTTGATATTGATTCTCCACCTGGCTCCAGGCAGTACGTACGCCCTCCTGCTTCTCCACCATATTGTTATTGGCCGATATACCATATCTCGCTACCATTAGCACCACGATGCCTATCACCACGATGGTGATGATTGTTCCTTTCTTCATCTCTTTATTCTCTAAATAGTTTATTCACTGATTACGATTTCCTCTCTCTCTATCTTTCGATTGCAGTAGTGGCACTTCAGCACCCCCTCCTGCTTATTGATCACGTGGTACCGCCCCTTCATCGGTTCGTTATTGGAGATGCACTTAGGATTGGTGCACTTCACCAGACCATTGATCTCCTCGGGGAGATCCACCTTGATTTTCTCCACCACTTGGTAGTCGCGGATCACGCTGATCACCACCTCCGTAGAGACGAGTGCCAGCATATTCACCTCCTCGGGGGTGAAGTGCTTCTCCTCCACCTTAATAATTCCCTTACGCCCTAGCTTCTGGCTCTTGTAGTTTTGCCCAATTGTAAAGGGATATTCTAGCTCAAATAGTCGGAGTAGCTTCACCACCTTCTGTAGCTTCTCCACTGGGATATGGTCTATCACCGACCCATTCTTGATCGCTTGTACCCGTAGCTTACCTTTCTCGATCTCTGCCATAGCTTATTACTCTTTTACCTCTATTCCAAGTGCTCTACATATCAGTGCTTCGCGCACAAACATTCCATTCACCGCCTGCCTAAAGTAGTAGGCATTGGGCGTGTCATCTACCTCCTGTGCAATCTCATTGACCCTAGGAAGTGGGTGCAGAATACGCATCGATGGCTTCGCCTGCTGGAGAAGCTCGCAATCAAGGACAAAAGTATCCTTTACCGCCTCATAATCCTCCTCGTCAAGGAAACGCTCCCTCTGCAGACGGGTCATGTAGACAATGTCACTCGCCCCAATCACCTCGGGGGTGAGCTCGTGATAATACTCCGCTGGTATTCCATGCTCCTCACAATACTCCACATACTCCCTAGGTAGCTCCAATTGCTTTGGTGCCACAAAGGCAAAGGAGGGGCGGTAGTGCGAAAGCCCTTCAATCAGTGAGTGGACCGTCCGACCATACTTCAGGTCGCCCACCATGGTCACCTTCAGGTCGGTCAGCTTTCCTTGCGTCTTGCGGATAGAGTAGAGGTCCAGCATCGTTTGGCTAGGGTGCTGGTTGGCCCCATCTCCCGCATTGATGATCGGGATTCTCGAGACTTCACTCGCATAGAGTGCTGCCCCCTCCAGATTGTGTCGCATCACTATGAGGTCGGCATAGCCCGAGACCATCTGAATGGTATCCTTGAGCGTCTCCCCCTTTACCGAACTACTATTCTTGGCGTCGGAGAAGCCAATCACGCGCCCTCCCAGTCTATTGACCGCCGTCTCGAAGCTCAGCCTTGTGCGGGTCGATGGCTCAAAGAAGAGCGTCGCCACCACCTTGCCCTCCAGCAACCGCCTATTGGGGTTTTGCTCAAATAGCTCAGCGGTATCCAGTATCGCCTCTATCTCGCTCGCCGTCAGCTGCTCAATACTAAAAAAACTACCTCTATTCATACAGCAACTTCTATCTTACTACAATAATATTGTGATCACAATCTGAGCCAGAACCACACGGGCAAACATTCCGAGTGGGTAGACCGAGGCATACGCCACGGTAGGGGTATCCTCCTCTATCTGGTCGCTAATATACTCAAGTGCCATCGGATTGGCCATTGCTCCGCAAAGGAGTCCGCAGATGGTACCGTAGCTGAGTTGGGAGTACCGCATCGCCAAGATACCGACTACCAAGGTGGGCAGTACCGTGAGCCCCACACCGATACCGAGCCAAACCAAGCCCGAACCTTCTAGAAGGGTCTCCACGAAATTGGCACCCGACGCTAGCCCTAAGCACCCCAAGTAGAGGGTAATGCCAAAGGTGCGGAGCATCAGATTGGCACTCTGTGTGATGTAGGTGGTCATATGCAACCTTGGGCCATAAGCCCCAAGAAGTATGCCCACGATGATTGGTCCACCCGCCAATCCTAGCTTGATCGGCATGCTCAGTCCAGGAAGAGCGATGGGTAGAATTCCCACCAGTACTCCTAATGCCATCCCTAGGAAGATACTCACTAGGTAGGGGCTATCCAGAGGCTTCAATTGGTTGCCAATCTCCTCGGCAAGGCGATTGATGCCCTCCTCCTCACCTACTACGGTGATCCGGTCACCCATCTGTAGGTGTAGCTTTGGATTGGGCACCAAGTCTATCTCGGCTCTATTAACGCGAGTCACCGTCACATGGTACTCATTACGCAATCGAAGGCTCGCCAATGTGGCACCATTGAACTCCCGCTTTGAGACTAAGAGGCGACGCTGTACTAGCTGAGGGCCACGTGCCTCCCAATTCATCGACTCGTGGTCTCGCTCCCGCTCTACTCCAAAGAGGGTCACAAGCGATTGTGCCACCTCCTCGTCACAAACGATACTCAAGCGGTCGTGTAGCTCCAACTTGGTATCGCTTTTGGGCTGAATCACTTCCCCCCTGCGGAGCAATCGAGAGGCGAGGAAATCGATGTGAAAGGCTTGATTGACCTCGGCAAGAGTCTTGCCCACCAGCCCCTTATTCTCTACCACAAAGTCACCCACATGGTGGCGTGCCTCTATCAGCTCAGGTTCCTTCTGGCTACTCTTCTTAGGAAAGATGAGCTTCAGTAGCTCAAGTACCAGCATTACGCCCACCACGCCAAGCGGATAGGTGATAGCGGTAGCTAGTGCCATATCGCCTAGCTCTCTAGCTAGGTCGGGACTATTGGCATGCATCTGCTCCACCCCTTGCTGAGCTGCAGCGAGTGCTGGTGTATTGGTCACCGCTCCACTCAGTACGCCCATCATATTACTGGCACTATCCACTCCCATCAGCACCAGTACCACCGTACAAAGCAGCCCTAGTAGCACCAGAGCCATACTCCAAGCATTCAATATGATGCCCGTCTTGCGAAGCGATGCCACAAAGGAGGGCCCTACCTGAATACCTAGTGCGTAGACAAAGATGACCAATCCTGCATTTTGGCAAAACTGAAGCATCACAGGATCCACCAGCACACCTAAGTGGGCTAGAAAGATACCGAAGAAAAAGACACCTGCCCCAGCCAAAGCAAACTTTCCGAGCCTTAGCTTTCCGAGGAAGAGACCTACCCCGCAGGTGAAAAAGATAATTATCAACGTCTGGCTCAGCGATTGCTCGGTCCAAAACGCCTTTATCACATCAAGCATAGTCATTAATAATATATTTACTCATTGCAAATCTACTAAAAAAGAGAGACACACCGTCAATTATCTCCCAAGGTAACCCTTGCCCAAGGCAACTGAGAAACAAAGCGAATAAAACGACGGAAATGGGGTTGCAAAGAGGGCTTTTGCAACCAGCTGAAATTCAGTGCTATAGAAATGCGTTTATCGAGATGCAACTAAGCAATCGGTTAGTTGCATCTCGGCATTTGCTTAGTTGCAACTCGGCATTTGCTTAGTTGCAACTCGCCGATTGCTTAGTTGCATCTCGACTTTTGCTCTGCTAGCATAGAGGTTTTTGTGGAGTGTTCCGAGGTGGGGATTGATCCATGTGGTTGCCTTCTTTTCCCCTGATTTGGCAAAGAAAAGGATCTAGGGATAGAGCCCTCAAATAAGCAGAGGTAGAGGCGTGTAATCCCGAAGTGTGTAGACTATCCAGATGGGAGGTAAAGGTTTTTTAACACCCCTATCAGAAAGAGCTCAAAGCCATTAGCTATCAGTTGATTATGGAGTGCATGAATTCGTTATTTATTCATTTACAGAGGATTAGCTGTAACTGTTTGTGCTATAGAGGTATGAGGGGTTTCTGTTGATTTCGGGTTTTTTTATCTCGAATTAAATGAGAATATTTGCAGTTGTTAAGAGAATGATTGGTCTCTAGCATCCCATTTCGATTGGTAAGAAAGCCTTCTTTTATGGTATAAATAGGCCAATGATGTAGAAAAGGATGCCCGTAATCGTGATACTATAGCTGCCACTATTGATTGGAGGTATGCTTTTTTGAAGATAGATGTTGATGGAAAGTAGTTTAAGTAGTTCGTGGGGTATTTTTCTCAATGAAATGAGTACCCATCTCTCCAATCCGCGAGAGTTTAATATCTGGTTTAAGCCATTAGAGCCGGTGAGTATGCAGGGTAATGTATTGACTATCCGTGTACCATCGCAAGACTATAGCTATAAACTGGAGGGAGACTACTTCGACCTCTTCAAGGCGGCACTTGAAAAGGCCTTTGGAGAGGGGATCAACCTTAAGTACCTAGTACCGACCGTTAATCCCGCCACTCGGCGTGAGGAGGTAGCGAATACCGTCCGTCAGGAGGAGGCGTTTGTGACCCATCTAGATCGCCGTATGCTCTTTGGCAACTTTTATCAAAGCATCTGCAATCGCCTTGCTTATACTGTGGCACAGAGCATCGTGGAGCAACCCGGTGAGACTGCCTTTAACCCCCTCTTTATATTTGGAGCATCGGGGGTGGGGAAGACGCACCTAATGCATGCCATTGGTAATGAACTAGTCAAGAAGAAGCCCGGATACAAGGCGGTCTATGTGCCAGCGCAGACGTTCAAGCGACAGTTCGTGGAGGCGACCATTACCACTAAGAAGCCAGAGCTTTTCTTCAATTATTACCAAAATATCGACCTCCTGCTGATTGATGATATTCAGGAGTTTAGCGAAGCAATTAGCACTCAGAATGCCTTCTTCCAAATCTTTAATCACCTCAAGATGCTAGGGAAGCAGATTGTGATTACCTCTGATCGCTGCCCTGCCGACCTTAAGGGAATGGAAGATCGTCTCTACACTCGACTCAAGTGGGGGATGACTGTGGAGATTGAGCGCCCCGATGCACACTTGAGGAGAGAAATCCTCACTGCCAAGGTGAAGGAGGCGGGGGTCAACATTTCGGAGCAAGTCTTCAATTTTATTGTGAAGCATGCTAAGGATAATGTGCGTGACCTCGAGGGAGCCCTCACCTCCCTGATGGCGAATGCTATCTACTGCAATGAGGAGATCTCTATGGAACTGGCTGAGAAAGTGCTATCGCAAACCGTAGGGGTGGAGGAGCGCAAGATCAATGTGCCAGAAATATTGGAGGTGGTGAGCCGATACTATAATATAGAGGAGGCAGATATCGTTAGTCGCAAACGCAAGCGTGCCATCGTGCAGGCTCGGCAAGTGGTGATGTACCTCTCCAAAGAGCTGACCGAAGCCTCACTTGCTGCCATTGGAGCAGAGATGGGCGGTCGCGACCACTCCACAGTGATCTATGCCGACCGAGCTATTCGTGACCTCCTCGACACCGACACTAAGTTCCAAGCTGAGTTAAAGGAAATCCGAGACCTGCTAGAGGTATAGCCTCTTTCCATCATCTTAAGGTTTCCTCAAATCATAACGCACCCTCCCCCAGGGTGCGTTTTTGTGGTATGACGGGCATGTCATACATCTGTGGTGAAAGTCCACTCGGGGCGTAGTTGCCAACGAACCCCATAGCGACTTGCAAGTTTCAAGGGGTGACCCTTGGGAGAGAAGAAGCAATAGCGAATTCGTGGCCTGACGAACAGAAACCTAATACTAAGGCGTATCAAGCGGACAAGCTGGCTACAGGCAGTGAAGTTCCAAAAGGCAACCGTAACCTTGATGCGTAAATTAGGCAGGTAAACGATGAAAGATGTATGGCTTATCCCGTGAGGCCTC
>NZ_AQVC01000054.1 GCF_000372405.1 Porphyromonas somerae DSM 23386
ACAACAAATCGGACCTCTCCGAGGTCCTTTCTCGCTTGTCTAGTACAAGCTATCCATATTAAGGCTGTAACTTAAGTTTATATTTCTAATGCGTAACCCCTGCCGAGATGAGTGGTTAGTCAGTAGTGGTGAACCACCTTCCGTCGGCATTCAGGAGCACTTTATGCTTACTTTCCTCTTTTGGCATCAGCAGAATGCAATCTTCTTTGCGTGAGGTGGTATAGGAGTGGCGCGTATCCCAACGATCTCTTCCATTAAGGTGCATGCGCCAGATGCCCCAGTAGCCGAAGTACCCACCCGAGGCAAAAATCCGTACTGCTTTGGTGGTCGAAAAGTGCTCTATATATACAGGGGTGTACTGTGATAGACTGTAGACCTTTTTATAACATAAAAATCGGACGATAAGCTTCTCACCATCGTAGCTGGTGGAGAGGGGGCGAAGGAAGATAGGGATGATGGCAAATAGCAATAGTACTGTAGCCGTCACTTGATGCCATAGCCCCCCTTCGCAGTACAGGGCAATGACCGCAATGGTAATCACGATCAATACTAGCGTGGTCATGATAATGGTGAAGCGATCCCATTTGTTTTTGTAGTGCTTTATCGGCTTCATACAGTCTTGTATTTTTTGTGAATAGTTCTTTTGAGTTTATCTTTTATTTGGTGTAAATATAACAAATGTTTGCGATATAGTCCACACTAGTGAGGGGCTATTGCACGAAGTTCCGCATTAGAAAAGGTCTTACTGTTTGGTTTTTTCTGAGTGTCTTTGGGGTAAGTACCTCTGCCGAGGTCCTTAGTAGAGGGCGATTATTTTTTGGGGGGGCTAATCGGACAAGTCAGACAAGTCGGAGGTAGTGGTCGGGCGAAAAGTTTAGTTGCAACTAAGCGTTTGCTTAGTTGCAACTCGTCATTTGCTTAGTTGCAACTCGCCGATCGCTTAGTTGCAACTCAGTTTTCGCTTTTATATGGTGCTGTATATCAGTTTGTTATAAATGGGTTTTTTGGACCATTGCTTTAGGTTCATGCAGGCATTTTGTTGGTGCGTTTATTCTATTCACAACTATCAAATGCTTTTTCTTCTTCTGTATCGTTTGTGTTATGATTTGGTGACGGTGCTTGAGATTGGGTATAATTTGGTAGTTTTGTATCTGTTTAATTATTTAAGAGATGACTATATTTATATTGAGTTATGAGAATTAATAAAGGTGCGTTTGTGCAGGTGCAGTATCGCTTGCTAGATAGGGAGGGTTCATTGATTGAGGAGACGACTAAGGAGCAGCCTATGGAGTTTATCTATGGTATGGGGCTTTTGCTTCCTGCTTTTGAGGCAGAGCTCTCTGGCATGGAGCCAGGTGACCAATTTGACTTCCATCTATCCCCTGAGAATGCTTATGGTGAGGTGCGGGACGATTTGTTGCTGGAGCTAGATAAGGCAGTCTTCCACATTGATGGTAAGTTTGATGAGGATATGGTGTACGAGGGGGCTCGTGTGCCTATGAATACTGCCGATGGTCAAGTGGTTCACGGATTAGTGACCCATGTGGGTGAGGATAAGGTGCAGATGGACTTTAATCACGACTTGGCTGGTGAGGAGCTCCACTTCATCGGTGAGGTGACCGATGTACATGAGCCAACACAGGAGGAGTATGATCGCTTCTTTGGGCATCAAGGGTGCTCTGGTTGCTCGGGCTGTGGTGAGCACCATCATGAGCATGGAGAGGGTGGTTGTTGTCATCATTGAGAGCTAATGCTGGGGGAGGGCTGAGTAGAGGTCTGTAGCTATGAGCATGATTGATGAGCGGGTGGTGCAACGCATCATAGAGCGTGCCGATATTGTGGATGTTGTGGGGGATTACCTTACACTACACCGCAAGGGCAAAGACTATGTGGCTCTCTGCCCCTTTCATGATGATAGCAGTCCTTCGCTTCAGATCTCTTCCTCTAAGAATATCTGTAAGTGCTTTGCCTGTGGGGAGGGGGGGACTCCGGTCTCCTTCATCATGAAGTATGAGCATCTGACCTTTCCCGAGGCCATTAAGTTCTTAGGCCGAAAGTATGGCATTGAGGTGGTGGAGCGGGAGCTGACTCCCGAGCAGATGGCTCGTAAGACGGAGCGTGAAAAGCTACTCAATGCCAATGCTTTTGCCAGAGATGAATTTGTGAATGCGATGCTCCAAGGGGCGGAGGGACGCCGGATTGGGCTCAGCTACTTCAGGGAGCGTGGACTGACGGACGAGACGATCAAGGAGTTTCAGCTCGGCTACTCGCCTAGCGAATGGACCTATCTGGTGGATAGGGCAAAGGAGAGTGGGGTGGAGCTGGAGGTGCTGGAGTCGCTTGGGCTGGTGATGAAGACTAAAAAGGGGGATTACATTGACCGCTATCGGGAGCGGGTGATCTTCCCTATTCACAGCACCAGTGGCAATGTGGTGGGCTTTGGTGGGCGTATCCTGAAGAAGGTAGAGAATGTAGGGAAGTACATTAATAGCTCCGCCTCGGAGCTTTACGATAAGAGTAATGAGCTCTACGGTCTCTTCTTTGCCAAGAAGTATATCTCGAGCAGTGATAAGTGTATTGTACTAGAGGGCTATATGGATGTGCTCTCTATGTACCAAAGGGGGGTGCGTAATGTGGTGGCGAGCTCGGGCACGGCACTGACGCACGCTCAGGTGGCGCATATCAAGCGTTTGACTTCCAATGTGACACTCCTTTTCGATGCCGATGGTGCAGGAATCAAGGCGGCTCTCCGTGGGCTAGATATCTGCCTAGAGGCTGGACTGGGTGTGAAGGTGCTTCTTCTACCCGATGGAGAGGACCCCGACTCTTTTTCCCAAAGCCATACCTTGGAGGATATTGAGGCCTACTTTCAGGAGCATGAGGAGGATGGGATCGCCTTTAAGGGGGAGCGACTAGCGGCGGAATATGGTACCGACCCACAGGGAAAGGTGGCGATCATCGAGGAGCTAGCACAGACGATTGCTTATATCGAGGCACGTATTACGCGTGAGCTCTATATAGGGGTGGTAGCGGAAAAGTGGGAGGTGACCAGTGAGGCACTAGCGGAGCGGGTGAAGAAGATCCGTGATGAGCGAATCTTTAACCGTACTCGGCAGGAGCGAAGTAGCTATCAGATGCCTCAGGAGGGGCCTACATCAGGTTTTACTAACCTCTCTACCAAGGCTATTTCTGGGCAGGTCAACCCAAAGGTGGCATCGGCTAGGGTAAAGGATCCCTTGCCTCCATACGAGCTCACCCTTTTGCAGGATATTATTGATTATGGTATGGTGTCTATCCCTGGCTTTGTGAATAATGAGGAGGGAGGAGGGCAGGAGATAACAGGTCTGCAATTAATACATAATGCTACGCTCGACCTTAGGGAGTGGGATGGTGTGTGCGGTCTGAGCGACCACTTTGTGCAGATATTGGATGGGCTGTTGGATGCAGTGTCTCAGGCTGAGGCGGATGGTAGTGAGGCGGATCTTACTAGATTGTTGCTGGGCTCGGAGGATGATACCATCAGAGAGCATGCCGATAGGTATCTTCTGGATAAGTACACGCTCAGCCCTCGCAATGATAAGTTTGTGAAGGAGATGGAGGAGCCTGAGGAACTAGGAAAGCTGCTGATGCGGGATGTGCTTTCGCTGAAGCTACACAAGATAGAGGAGCAGGTGCAAGGGGTGCTTAAGAAAATAAAGGAACTGGACTCTAAGAATGTGGAGGATTATAAAAAGCTATACCAAGAATTGGCACAGCTGACGGAGTACAAGAGTAATGCTAGTCAATTGCTAGGGGATCGGGTGATTACCCCATCGCTCTTGCTGAAGAAGTAGATAGAAGAAACAAGTGTATTGCAAGTATATTGGGTATGTGTAAAAACGTAGTAGAAGTAAAGGATGTAGTCAAGGACTACGACAAACACCGTGCACTCGACCACGTAAGTATGTCGGTGCCAGAGGGCAAGGTGTATGGTCTGCTGGGCCCTAATGGGGCAGGAAAGACCACCTTGATTCGTATCCTCAATAGGATTACCGCCCCAGATAGTGGGGAGGTGCTCTTTGATGGGCATCCGTTTGTGGAGAAGGACTTGGAGCGGATCGGTTATCTCCCTGAGGAGCGTGGCCTGTACCGTAAGATGAAGGTGGGGGAGCAGGCAATCTATTTGGCTCAGTTGAAGGGATTGAAGCGGGCTGAGGCGAAGCGAATCCTAGAGGAGTGGTTTGAGCGCTTTGATATCCTACCTTGGTGGGGAAAGAAGGTGGAGGAGCTATCGAAGGGAATGGCACAGAAGGTGCAGTTTATCTGCACGGTGATGCACGAGCCTCGTCTACTGATTTTTGATGAGCCTTTTAGTGGTTTTGACCCGATCAATGCGGAGATCCTGAAGAATGAGATGTTACGGCTGAAGCGGATGGGGCATACTATTATCTTCTCTACTCACAATATGCAGAGTGTGGAGGAGCTGTGCGATAATATCTCTCTGATTAATCGTAGCCATGTGGTATTGGAGGGAGATGTACAGGAGATCAAGCAGCAGTACAAGGGCAATGCCTATCGCTTCCTTTTCCAAGATGGCGTGGAGATGCCGGAGAATGTGGCGGAGCGGTATGTAGTGGTGTCGAAGGAGACGGACCAGTATGGTCGTACTGAGTTGATCCTTGAGAATAGCCATAAGCTCGCTTCACGTGAGATTATTTCTGAGTGGAATGCTCGGGGCGAGGTGATTAGTTTTGAAGAGATTATCCCCAATATGCATGAGATATTCCTCGATGTGGTGGGGAAGACGGGTCAGGTGAATGGCTATGAAGAGAGCCAAGCGGAGCGTAGTCTAACTAAGGAAGGAGGTGCAGAATGAATAAGTTTTGGATTGTCTTGCAGCGGGAGTATAATGTGAAGGTGAGGAAGAAGTCTTTTATCTTGCTCACGATCTTTACGCCGTTTATCTTTTTGCTGCTGATCTTTATCCCGATGTACCTCGGTATGAATGCCAAGGACACTTCGGAGAAGGAGGTGATGGTGATTGACCACACGGGTAAGTATCTGGAGTATCTACAAAAGGGGGAGAGTAGGGATGGCTTTAAGTTTGTCGCTAGTGATACCGATATTGCTGAGGCACGGAAGAAGAGTGAGGAGAGTGCTTATGCCTACCTTTTGATTACTGAGGATCTGCTGAAGAATCCAAAGGGGGTCACGATCTTTAGCCACTCGTCGATACCTCCTACGCTACAGGAGTACATCTCGGATCAGCTACAGCCTGCTCTGAGGAAGGAGAAGATAGCTAGCTATAATATCCCTGACCTTGAGAAGATCATTGATGATACGAAGGTATCGCTCTCTATCTCGGAGATACAGTGGAGTAAGGAGGGTGATGAAAAGGCGAGCTCTTCGGACTTTGCGATGGTGGTGGGGCAGATCTTTAATATGCTACTCTTCTTCTTCGTACTGGCCTATGGGTCTATGGTGATGGCGAGTGTGCAGGAGGAGAAGAAGAATAGGATTGTGGAGATTATTGCCTCTTCGGTGAAACCAACGGTGCTATTATTTGCTAAGATAGTGGCAGTGGCACTTGTGGGACTGACGCAGTTGGGGATTTGGGCACTGCTCTTTATCCTAGGATTTGTGGTGCTACAGGCGGTCTTCCTCAGTAATGTGACGCTGGATATGAGTCAGCTAACCGATAATGCACTATCTGCTGGTGCCGATCCTGAGATGATTCAGGATATCATGGCACCGTTGGCCAACTTTAATTTCACGGGGATGATCCTGGCCTTTTTCTTCTTCTTTATCTGTGCTTACTTCTCCTTTGCAGCGATCTATGCGGCGATGGGAGCTGCCTTTGATAGCGATGAGGATATCAGTCAGATGAGTTTGCCGATTACGCTACTCTTTATGTTTGCCTTTTATGCGGCCTTCTATTCTGCTGAGAATCCTAATGGACCACTAGCGGTGTGGTGCTCTTTTATCCCGTTTGTGGCACCGAATGTGATGATGGTGCGGCTACCGTTTGACCCGCCTACGTGGCAAATCGTCCTCTCAATGGTGATGATGGTGGCAACGACGGTCTTCTTTGTTTGGGCTGCGGCGAAGGTCTTTAGAGTAGGACTGCTGATGTATGGCAAGAAGCCAAAGCTGAAGGAGCTGATCAAGTGGATTAGCTACAAGTAAGCTTGGAGCTAACTTATCAGAATAAGTGCCAGCTTCCTAAGGGGAGTTGGCACTTATTCTATTCATATCTTGAAATTCTCAGTATCTTTAATTAGAGGCAGAGAGGCGGATAGCTATCCTATTGTCCTTGATAAAGCATAACTGCCTCTGAACATCCTCTTCACTCCAGTGGTTCCAATTATCGCCATCCACCTCTGTGAAAGTATTGAAGTGGCTATTTTCGTCATTGTAGAATGCTCCATCATACTCACAAGGTATAAGCTCCTTGCCTCTATAGTCTATAGCACCCCATTTCCCTTCGTGCCTTACGATAAATCCGCTTAGTGAGCTATGGGTTATAAGAAATTCATAGATGCAGGGGATGATCTCCTTTCCTCTGCTATCTATAGCTCCCCAATAACCATCAGTAGAGTAATCTTGATATCCCTTTGTACTATGGAAGCAGGTACCGCTATTAACGATAGTTACACATCGTGCTTCAGGCGTGTTATTAGGGAACATACAACCATAGATTTTGGAGACTTGTCTTCCTTTCGTATCAATAATCATTGCAGGCCCAAATGCTACACTTGGTTGGCGTAAACGATTGGCTTCATCGAGGTTAAACTTGACACAGGCCAAATCATCATCAAAGCCAAAGTCACCAAAATCACTAGCAAAATCATACTGGTAAGGGATGACAAGGTCAATGGTCGTATTAACATAACCCCACTTGCCACTAAGTCCTGACTCGCAGACTGCTGCCAAGCCATTGGGGGCAAATTGCCTTGCTACTGAAAACCGTTTCTGGGATACTTTGTGTCCGAAGCGGTCAGTATAGTAGTAGGCATCATTATGGTTATTGTGTATGTCCCTCCAAGCATACGGGTAGTTTCTATCCCTTTTAGACTGAGTGGCACAGGAGGCAAGTAATATGGCCACTATGGTTATAATGGCCAATAACAATTTCTTCATTGCCTTAATGTGAGCTGGTTAATTTCGAATGCTATTACCTTCTATTACTACCCAACAAGTTCTGAGTGAAGTGTCAAATAAGGGCTAGGTCTTTGCAACCTAGCCCTTACTTTAGTTGTTGATGTGCGGTGGATTACTCCTTTGCACGGCTTACGTAGGAGCCTTCGCGAGTATCTACGATGATCTTCTCACCATTATCGATGAAGAGAGGTACACGGATCTCAGCACCTGTCTCGAGGGTAGCTGGCTTCAGTGCGTTGGTAGCGGTATCGCCCTTGATACCAGGCTCAGTGTAGGTGACCTCTAGGGTAACGTGGCTAGGGAGCTCGCAAGTGAGTACCTCCTCTTTATCGGCATGCACCATCGCCTCTACCATATCACCCTCTTTGAGGAATTGCACACCCTCGATGCGCTCCTCTGGGATATGAATCTGGTCGAAGGTCTCAGGGTGCATAAAGATAAGACCCATGTCATCTTTGTATAGGTACTGGTAGGGACGTCTCTCAATCCTAATCTCATCTACCTTCACGCCAGAAGACCAGGTTTTGTCTAGGATTCTTCCAGTGGCGATATTACGAAGCTTTGTTCTTACGAATGCAGGTCCTTTGCCTGGCTTTACGTGTAGAAACTCTACGATTACGAATGGGGTGCCATCGATATCTAGGCACATTCCATTTCTAAAGTCTGCTGTACTTGCCATTACTTTTCTTCTTTATTCTTATCAGTTATTTGCTTATTACTCTCTATTATTCCCCTCCAAACTCCATCAGATAGGCTTTGATGAAAGGAGAGATTTTACCGTCCATTACCCCATCCACGTCGGAGGTCTGGTAATTGGTACGGTGGTCTTTGACACGGCGGTCATCAAATACGTAGCTACGAATCTGTGAGCCCCACTCAATCTTTTTCTTGCTTCCTTCGATCGCCTCTTTTGCTTTGTTGCGTCGCTGTAGCTCCTTATCGTAGAGCTGGCTTCTGAGGAGTCGCTTAGCATTCTCTCTATTATCGAGTTGGCTTCGGGTCTCGGTATTCTCAATCAGAATCTCCTCGGTCACTCCCGTGTCGGGGTCGGTGTACATATAGCGCAGTCGCACACCGGTCTCTACCTTATTGACGTTTTGACCTCCGGCTCCACCAGAACGGAAGGTCTCCCAGGTTACAAGTGCGGGATTAATCTCCACCTCAATAGAATCATCTACTAGGGGTACTACAAAGACCGAGGCAAAGGAGGTCATTCGCTTTCCCTGAGCATTGTATGGCGATACGCGCACAAGGCGGTGCACACCATTTTCGCTCTTAAGGAAACCGTAGGCGAGGTCACCCTCTACCTGAAGTGTCGCGGTCTTGATGCCCGCATCATCGCCATCTTGCCAGTTGGTTATGGTCACCTTGTAGCCTTGGTCCTCGCACCAGCGCATATACATACGTGCCAGCATCGATGCCCAGTCTTGGCTCTCAGTGCCGCCGGCTCCCGAATTGATCTTAAGGACAGCTCCCATGCGGTCCTCCTCGTTGCGGAGCATATTGCGTAGCTCCACATCCTCCAGCTTTTCTATTGCTTTGGCATAAAGCTGGTCAATCTCTTCCTCGGAGACCAGATCTTCCTTGATGTATTCAAATGCTAATGCTAGTTCGGTAGCTAGGTTGTCTACCTCATTGTAGTCTTTAATCCAGTGCTTCAGCCCCTGCACCACCTTCATCTGTGCCTGTGCTTTATCGGGGTCATCCCAAAAGTGTGGATCCTGGGTGCGGAGCTCCTCCTCCTTTAGTTGGGTCTCTTTCGCATCAATGTCAAAGATACCCCCTCAGCGCATCTCGGCGCTCCAATACACTCTGTAATTGGTCTGCTGTGATCATTAAGTTTACTCTTAATAATTATAGTGAAACATATCTGAAGGCAACATTACCTTAGAATTAACATCGCAAAATTACCAATTTTATCGCTAAATCAGTGACCCTTCCCCTATTGCTACAAAATATACGTGTCCATTGGTCGGCAAAGTCAATATAAATGGGTAATTTTGTAGAGTGTGGAAGGGGAATACAGCAGAGATATCATTTTTAATAAATAAATACTATGGCTACTAAAAACGTATTGAGTCACAAGGCAGCTGATAACCTAAGAGTTTTGGCACTGTCTATGGTCGAAAAAGCAAAGTCGGGACACCCAGGTGGGGCTCTCGGTGGGGCGGATTTTACACAAATACTCTTCTCGGAGTATATGGAGTATGACCCCGACTGTCCTGAATGGATTGCTCGCGACCGCTTCTTTTTGGATCCTGGGCACATGAGTCCGATGCTCTACGGGGTACTAGCGATGACTGGTCGATATACCATGGAGGAGCTACAGGGCTTCCGTCAGTGGGGCAGTCCTACTCCTGGTCACCCAGAGCTTGATGTGGCTCGTGGCGTGGAGAATACCTCAGGCCCTCTCGGGCTAGGGCATACCATGGCAGTCGGTGCCGCCATTGCCGCTAAAAAGATGGCTGCTCGCTTCGGTGAGGATTTGATGCGTCAGCGGATCTTTGCCTTTATCTCCGATGGTGGAATCCAAGAGGAGGTATCACAAGGAGCAGGTAGAATTGCAGGACACCTTGGGCTTGATAATCTAGTGATGTTTTACGATGCCAATGATGTGCAGCTCTCTACCAAAGTCTCTGAGGTGATGAGTGAGGACGTAGGTATGAAGTACCGTGCGTGGGGCTGGGAAGTGCTAGAGATTGATGGCAACGACCACGACCAGATTCGCCAGGCTCTTGATAAGGCACTAGCTGTGAAAGGCAAGCCAACCCTAATCATCGGGCATACCGTGATGGGCAAGGGAATGCTTTCGCCAGATGGAGAGTGCTTTGAGGGCTTAGTTAAAACGCACGGACAACCTCTTTCTGCAGCCGGTGGTGGCGTAGCCGAGACTATAAAGAACCTTGGAGGCAATCCAGAGCATCCATTCGTGATATTTGACGAGGTACAGAAGCTATACGATGAGCGAAAGGAGACGCTTAGAGCTCACGCTCAGAAGTGGTATAAGCAGTATGACGAGTGGGCGAAAGCTCACCACGAAGATGCAAAGGAGCTACAGCGTTGGCTTGATCTTGATACCAGTCATCTTGATTGGAAGAGTATAGAGCAGAAGCCAAATGCAGCTACCCGAAATGCCTCTGCTACCGTATTGGGTTTCCTAGCTAAGAACCTCCCCAATATGATCGTTTCAAGTGCCGACCTTTCTAATTCCGATAAGACCGATGGCTTCCTCAAGGAGACCAAGGCACTCACTCGGGACGACTTCTCGGGAAGCTTCCTTCAGCCAGGTGTTTCGGAGTTGACAATGGCGACTATCTGTATAGGGATTGCCCTACATGGTGGCTTCCATGCAGCTTGCGGTACCTTCTTTGTCTTCTCCGATTATATGAAGCCTGCCGTACGTATCGCAGCACTTATGGAGGTGCCAGTTCGCTTTGTTTGGACGCACGATGCCTTTAGAGTAGGTGAGGACGGACCTACCCACGAGCCAGTAGAGCAAGAGGCTCAGATCCGACTGATGGAGAAGCTCCACAATCATAGCGGTAAGCCCTCTACGATGGTGCTTCGTCCCGCCGATGTCTACGAGACGACCGTAAGCTGGCAGATGGCGATGGATAATAAGTCAACGCCTACCGCACTAATCCTCTCTAGACAAAATGTAGATGACCTGCCAGGTAATAATTATCAGCACAGTCAGAGAATATTGAAGGGCGGTTATCTAGTTACAGAGCAACCTAATGCCGAGGTGGTGCTGGTAGCTACTGGTTCTGAGGTTTCTACCCTTGTGGCGGGTGCTAAGCTGCTAGCCGAGGAGGGTATCCACTGCAATATCGCCTCCATCACAAGTGAGGCAATCTTCCGTCAGCAGTCCAAGGAGTATCAGGCGAGCGTGCTACCCGAGGGACTTCCTCGCTTCGGTCTCACTGCTGGTTTGCCCGTCAATCTTGAGGGGCTGATACCACACGGCACAGGTGCTATTTGGGGATTGGAGAGCTTTGGTTTCTCTGCTCCTTACAAGGTGCTCGACGAAAAGCTAGGCTTCACCGCCGAGAATGTACGTACACAAGTAAAGCAACTTTTAGGAAAATAAATATCAACAATGACTATAAATAAAGTAGGACTAGCTAGCGACCACGCTGGCTTTGAGATCAAAGAGGTAGTTAAGAATTTCCTCGATGAGTGGCTTGGAGAGTCCGAGATCTATGACTTCGGCACCTATAGTGAAGAGCGTGTCGACTATCCCGACTTCGCTCATAAGCTGGGTAATGCTATTGATAGTGGCGAAGTGGAGTGGGGTGTGATTGTCTGTGGCTCCGGTAATGGAATTGCCATGGCAGCCAATAAGCACCCCCATGTACGTGCGGGACTTGCATGGAATACAGAGCAAGCCGAGCTAACCCGTCTGCACAATAATGCCAATGTGCTGAGTATCCCAGGGCGATTTGTGACGCCCGATGAGGCGAGAGCCATCACCCGAACCTTCTTTGAAACTGAGTTTGAAGGTGGGCGGCATACGGCACGAGTGGCGAAGATACCGCTTCAAGATTAACTTCTAACACCATAAGTAAAGCCATGTAATTCTTTGATTATATGGCTTTGCTTTTCTATTCAAATAGATATGCAAAGAATGATTATATTTCCCGATTTCACCCAACGCGATCCCGACCATCTTGCAGAGCAGATTCGCAAGGAAGCAGAAGTATTTAGGTCGGAGATCAGCGGCATCAAGGCGTGTGAGGAGGAGCCAACCTTTGAGAATACCATTCTCGCTCTTGAGCAGTCGGGAGAGGACTTTAGCAAGGCTACTTCTCTCTTTTTTAATCTCCTCAGTTGCGATGCCGATGATCGTATGATGGAGCTTTCACAGGAGCTGATGCCCCTTCTTACCGAAGTGAGCAACGAGGTAGGTATGGACCAAGTATTGGCCGAGCGGGTCAAGGTGGTGCACGACCAGCAGCTGCCTCAACTCCAAGAGATTGATCAGCGACTTACCCAGCGCAGCTACGAAGGGTACGAGCGTAGCGGTGCCTACCTCCCAGAAGCAACCAGAGAGCAGCTCAAGGAGCTTCGGAAGGAGCTGAGTATGGCCACCCTTACCTTTGGGCAAAACCTACTCAAGGAACAAAATGCCTTTACCCTTCACGTTACTGATGAGGAGCCGATAAAACGACTCCCCACCTCCGCTTTGGAAGCGGCCAAAAAGTTAGCCACTGAGCATGGCAAGGAAGGATGGCTATTCGACCTTAGTATGCCCTCCTATAGTGCTGTACTTAAGTACTGCGACGACCGCGCTATCCGTGAGCAGATGTATCGAGGCCGTGCCACACTTTGTATGGATACTAGTAAGCCCACATGCAATAAGCAGCAGGTTTACAAGATCGCCACACTTCGTTATCAGATAGCCCAGCTACTCGGCTACAAGAGCTTTGCCGACTACCGATTGAGTTCCAAGATGGCTAAAACGCCCGAGAAGGTCTATGCGATGCTGGACGAATTAAGAGAGGCCTACGCACCTTTAGCCCAAAAGGAATTGAAAGAGGTGACCAAAGGTCATTCGGACTGCCAGCCATGGGATTGGGCCTACCTGGCAGAGAAGTATCGGCAAAAGGAGCTACACTACGATGAGGAAGAGACCCGCCCCTACTTTGAGCTCAATAGCGTGGTAAGGGCCATGTTTGACCTCGCTTCCGACCTCTATGAGCTGACGATTGAGGAAGAGACCGATCACACCCAGTTCCCTCCTTATCGCCCCGAAGTAAAGGTTTATAAAGTTTCCTCTCACGGCAATTTAGTTGGAATGCTCCTCTGCGACTTCTTCCCACGCAAGGGGAAACGCTCGGGGGCTTGGATGACCAATTATATTGAGGCCTATCAAGGGGTACGCCCTGTGGTGAGCCTAGTGATGAACTTCACCCCCGCCACAGAGAGCCAGCCTTCACTCCTAACGCACGATGAAGTGACCACCCTTTTCCACGAGTTTGGACACGGGCTGCACGGGCTACTCACGCAAGTGCCTTATGCCTCTCTTAGCGGAACCAATGTGGTCCACGACTTTGTGGAACTCCCTTCGCACTTCAATGAGAATTGGGCGCGCCAACCCGACTTCCTCCGCTCTTTTGCTAAGCATTATCTCACAGGCGAACCGATTACCGAGGAGTTGATAGAGGCGATCCATCGCAATACCCTTTTCTTAGAGGGCTACGCCTGTATCCGTCAGCTTGGATTTGGCTACCTCGATATGCTGTGGCACGCCCATAATCCTGCCGATCTTCCACAAGATCTGGAGGAACTAGAGCAAGAGGCGTACAAAGAGGTAACCCTACTGCCCCATATCGCAGGCACCAGTGTCAGCACCGCTTTCTCCCACATCTTTGATGGCGGCTACGCTGCTGGCTACTACGGGTATAAGTGGGCGGAGATACTAGAGGCCGATGCCTTTGAGGAGTTTCTAAAGAATGGGCTCAAAGACCATACCACCTCAATGCGATTTAAGCGTGAGATCTTAGAGCGAGGTGATGCCGAAGAGCCAGAGGTGCTTTATCAAAACTTCAAAGGTCGTCAGCCCTCTATTGAGGCACTGAAGAGAAGATCAGGATTAATTAAATAGCAAGAGTTACCGCAATGAGAAATCAAAATAGAGTGGCCCAATTATTGGGAATTGAGTACCCTATTATTCAGGGTGGAATGGCGTGGACCAGTGGGTACAAGTTGGCAGCAGCAGTAAGCCAAGAGGGCGGACTGGGAGTGCTGGCTGGTGGTACCTTTTACCCCGAGGAGCTACGCGAAGAGATCCGCCATACCCGTAAGCTTACCGACAAGCCCTTTGCCGTCAATATTCCCCTTGTGATGAAAACGGTAGAGGAGTCCATGCAAGTGATTATTGAGGAGCGAGTGCCCATTGTGATTACCTCCGCTGGCAATCCTGCTACCTGGACCGCTCGCCTCAAGGAGGAGGGAATAACCGTGCTACACGTGGTGAGCAGTAGCAAGTTCGCACAAAAAGCAGAGGCCGCTGGGGTTGATGCTGTGATTGCCGAAGGGTTCGAAGCTGGTGGGCATAACGGACGAGAAGAGACTACCACCCTTTGTCTTATTCCCGCTGTTCGCGAAGTGATCCATGTGCCACTTATAGCAGCCGGAGGAATCGCTTCGGGTGCAGCCATAGTCGCTTGTATGGCTCTCGGAGCCGAGGGTGTGCAGATCGGTACCGCCTTTGCTCTTACCGAGGAGAGTGCCTGCCACCAAGCCTTCAAGGAGCATTGTCTTGCCCTAGGCGAAGGGGATACCAAGTTGATGCTGAAAAAGTTGGTGCCTACCCGTTTGGCTAAAGGCGGATTTATGGATCAAGTGGCCGAAGCTGAGGCAAAAGGTGCTACCAAAGAGGAGCTAGCCACTCTGCTAGGCAAAGGAAGAGCCAAGATAGGTATGTCCGAGGGCGATCTCCAAGAGGGAGAGCTAGAAATTGGCCAAATTGCCTCCACCATCAATACTTTACGCCCAGTGCGTGAGGTGATGGACCAACTTGTCCACGATGCTAAAGCGATCCTCCGCGACCTCTCTAAAGTCACCCTGTAATCACACCTAATATTCATTCAAAAGCGCCCCTTTAGGTTTTGCCTATAGGGGTGCTTTTGGTATTGAGAATGCACCTCTTATGTTATTCTCTTGAGAATGTTGCACGAAGTGCCATTCTCGCACATTTGCTTCAAATGTGCTGAGACTTTGCACGAAGGATGAGATGCAAGGCGCTGAGGATGAGGCCGAAGGGAGCGTACTCACGTACGTGACCTAGGCCGAATTCCGAAAGCAACGCCGCA
>NZ_AQVC01000055.1 GCF_000372405.1 Porphyromonas somerae DSM 23386
TTTGAGATGGAGCAGATCAATGATGACTTCAGCAACACCGACCTCGTAGTAGTGGTAGGAGCTAATGACGTGATCAATCCAGCGGCTCGTGAGGCTGAGGGCACCCCTATTTATGGTATGCCGGTACTCAATGTAGACCAAGCAAAGAAGATCATCATCTGTAACTACGANCTCAAACCAGGTTATGCCAANGTNCCNAACCCACTCTACGAAAACAAGGAGAAGGTGACCATGATGCTAGGCGATGCGAAGGAGAGTGTCGGCAAACTCATCAAAGAGTTGCACTCATCAGCACCTGTAGCTGCCCCAACCGCCAATCCATTGAGCGAAGAGATGAAGGCTGCTAAGAGCGTGATCATCGTACCAGGGTATGGTATGGCATTGGCTCAAGCGCAGCATCAAGTTAAGCAACTTGGGCAAGCCTTTGAGGAGAATGGTGCTAAGGTACGCTATGCTATCCACCCAGTAGCTGGTCGTATGCCAGGGCATATGAATGTGCTGCTTGCAGAGGCCGATGTAGACTACGAGGAGCTTTTTGAGATGGAGCAGATCAATGATGACTTTAGCAACACAGACCTCGTAGTAGTGGTGGGTGCTAATGATGTGATCAACCCAGCGGCTCGTGAAGCAGAGGGCACACCTATCTATGGTATGCCTGTGCTCAATGTAGACCAAGCAAAGAAGATTATCATCTGCAACTACGACCTCAAACCAGGTTATGCCAATGTCCCCAACCCACTCTACGAGAACAAGGAGAAGGTGACGATGATGCTAGGCGATGCGAAGGAGAGTGTCGGCAAACTCATTAAAGAGTTGCACTCAGCACCTGTGACTGCTGTCCCAACCGCCAATCCATTGAGCGAAGAGATGAAGGCTGCTAAGAGCGTGATAATTGTTCCAGGATACGGTATGGCCTTGGCTCAAGCTCAGCATCAGGTTAAGCAACTTGGACAAGCCTTTGAGGAGAATGGTGCTAAGGTACGCTATGCCATCCACCCTGTAGCCGGTCGTATGCCAGGCCACATGAATGTGCTACTTGCAGAGGCCGATGTAGACTACGAGGAGCTTTTTGAGATGGAGCAAATCAATGATGACTTCAGCAACACCGACCTCGTAGTAGTGGTAGGAGCTAATGATGTGATCAATCCGGCGGCTCGTGAGGCAGAGGGCACACCTATCTATGGTATGCCGGTACTCAATGTAGACCAAGCAAAGAAGATCATCATCTGCAACTACGACCTCAAACCAGGTTATGCCAACGTCCCTAACCCACTCTACGAAAATAAGGAGAAGGTGACTATGATGCTAGGCGATGCAAAGGAGAGTGTCGGCAAACTGATTAAGGAGCTAAATAGTTAGCAACACTTGAATAACTTTGTACATAAATAGAGGGTGCATAAAGATTTATGCACCCTCTATTTTTATATGACATCGCTTAGTCTAAAAACAACTTACACCAAGTTTGAAACTTCAGGACTTGCTCAGCCCCATGCTTGCTCATACCTTTGACAATCTGTTCCACACTTTTTTCTTTAGTGGGATCACCACTTTTTGAAAAGAAACAGTCTGCGAAACAGATAATCTGCTCTTCAAGAGATATAGGCACCATCTCTCGGTGTGGTAAAGGGAGATTTCTTTGGATGATCATTTCCAACGTTATCCCCACACCAGTATGCCGTTCACAGATCAAAGCATGCTTAGGAAGTCCTTCAGACATAAGTAGCTCACTACCGATAACTCCATGCTTAATATAGGGCTCCTCACCCACACACCCAATACTAGGTGCATCGCATCTAAATATACCTATATCGTGTAGCATCGCTCCCTCGTATATCAAAGCCTTGTCCAGCTTCCACTCTTTTCTTCTCCTCGCAATTTCCAACGCTTTTTTAGCTACACATTCGCTATGAATGGTGAGGATTTGATAGGCTTGCGAGTGTTTCTGATAATACTTTTCTAATATAGCATATACATCAAGACCTCCCTTAGGGGATCTTAATTCCTTTCCTTTTGTTGCCATGAAACAAAGAGAACTAGCTCCGTTTATAGGATGTTAATTGTAGATTTGCCGAGCCTATTTTCAGTTCGGCTTTAATCTTAACAGGCACCTGGTCTCGATCCCTAGTTAGCCACACTATGATTGCGCTTTTGCCGTTCTTAAACGTCTTATCATCCACCCTTATACCTACCTTCATTGCCTGCCTCCTTGTGCCATCCGGCATAGAGATAGTCTCTGTACCAAGTACTTGGTATTCTACATTCACCTTGTCTCTACCGAGCGATACAGTCGCCTTGATAGGCGATGACTTGGTAGTATTTACATAATCAAAAGTGCGCAATAGTGCCAAAGTCGATAGCAAGTCTACCACTTCCACCTCCGACTTCTTAAATATCATAGTGGTATCGACTTTGATTTCCCCATTAGCATTTCGCGTATTCTTTACACTGATGGTTGATGGTGAGTAGTTATAAGTCGAGATATCATTAGCGATATAACCATTTTCATTGACACGCTTCTCGAATCTAAGCGGAAGCTTTTGTGCACTATAGAGGGTCTCCAGAGTATCGCGCATTGGGTAGAAAGTATCTGCAAGGCTAGTGGTACGCATCAATAACTGACTAAAGTATTGACCGTCTCGCGTTTGCCTATTTGTAATAGATGCTTCAGCGAGTTTTCCCTTAATTAACCCCCACTGAAAGTTGATACTATACTGCAACTCTTCACCACTCGTAAAGATTGCAGACTTAGGTAGCCTACTTGTCTGTGCCCAAGCTCCCCATGAGAGAAGACTCATTAATACAACTACGACTCCCCTCGTAAATACCTTAATCTTCATACCAATATCTATTTAGTGCTCACTATCAAACCATACAACAATAAGATAGAGAGCAATAAACTTCGTTTAACGACTCTCTGGTAGAGGGATGATGTCAAACCCAGTATAGGGGCGTAGTGCTTTGGGTATTACGATGCCTTCAGCAGTCTGGTTATTCTCTAGAAGTGCAGCTACAATACGAGGTAGAGCCAGCGCACTACCATTCAGTGTATGACATAGTTCAGTCTTTCCCTCATCATTCTTAAATCTGCACTTTAAGCGGTTGGCCTGGAAACTCTCGAAATTGGAGACAGAACTTACCTCAAGCCATCTCTTTTGTGCTTCAGAGAAGACCTCGAAGTCAAATGTTAGTGCTGAAGTAAAGCTGATATCCCCACCGCACAGGCGTAAGATACGATAAGGGAGTTCTAGCTTCTGCACCAGGCTCTCAACATAGGCAACCATCTCTTTCAGAGACTCATAAGAGTGCTCAGGGTGATCAATACGCACGATCTCAACCTTATCGAACTGATGAAGACGATTAAGCCCCCTCACATCCTTCCCATAGCTACCAGCCTCTCTACGGAAACAAGCAGAGTATGCTGTTACCTTAATAGGAAAATCCTTAGCCTCTACAATCACGTCACGGAAGATATTAGTTACAGGGACTTCCGCTGTAGGGATTAGATATAAATTGTCTATATCGCAATGATACATCTGACCTTCCTTATCTGGTAGCTGACCTGTTCCGTATCCCGAATCCTCATTGACTACATAAGGAGGTTGAACTTCTAAGTAACCTGCCTCTCTTGCATTGTCTAAGAAGAAGTTGATAAGAGCACGTTGCAAACGAGCACCATATCCTTTGTATACAGGAAATCCAGCTCCCGTGATCTTAACTCCGAGTTCAAAGTCAATAAGGTCATATTTCTTTGCTAGCTCCCAATGAGGCAGTATCTCAAGTCCCTCTGGGAATGGTCTAATTTCACCTCCAGTTCTCTCTACTTTATTATCCTCAGCAGTGAGTCCTTTTGGCACGGATAGATGTGGGGCATTAGGCAACTCAATAACTAGCTGATGGATCTGAGACTCCAGCTCCTTTTTTCTCGTCTCTAAATCCTTAGACGATTCCTTTAGCTCCGATACAGCTGACTTAGCTTTCTCGGCCTCTTCGCGCTTTCCCTCACGCATCAGAAGCCCTATCTCCTTGGATATTTTATTTTGCTCCGCAAGAGAGTTATCCAAAGCACTCTGAGTGGAGCGACGCTCTTCATCAAGAGCACGTAGCTTTTCAATCACCTCGCGAGCATCTACATTTTTAATCGCCAGTCTCTCAATAGCTTCATCGCTATTCTCCAAAAGATATTTAATTGTCAGCATTTCTTATTACTATTAAAATTACGATACCATCCTCTATAATGTAGTACCTATATCATATTTACCTTTTACAAAGATACAAATATATCCATATTCAGTATAATCTTAATGTAATTATAGACTATGCCTCAACGTTTTTGTGGGAGCGTTTCAGCCTAGTGAAGAAAATACCCACCAATATTCAAAGACTTTTGAAGCTCTCAAGCTCTTTTTGCCTGAAAGCTGTGCCCACATTATATTGGTTGGCTATCAATTGTAAATTTAGATTTAGGTATGGTGTGTTAAGACGGGACTCAAATGCTTTTTATAATTAACTGAAATAAAGCACTATAGCTAACCCCTAACTGAGATGCAACTAAGCGATCGGTTAGTTGCATCTCGGCAAATGCTTAGTTGCAACTCAGTGATTGCTTAGTTGCAACTAACTTTTACCTCTCCTAAAGCCTAATCGTTGGGGGCACAAAAAGAACCACAAAACATAGTAGATTCCTTTGCCAAATTTCTCTCCAACGCCATACGAAATTGTTATTTAGCAAGTATTGATGAATTAGTGAGCTATAGTCTTATTTTATACTTATCTTTGTGGAAATAATGAGAAAGGGACACTTGGGTATGGATATCGGGAATAACGACCCACTTGCCTCAGAAAAATAATTACAACCCGAATACGAACTCAAAAGCAAGAAGAGTATTTATTGACTATGAATGGAAAAACCGTTGTAACAGGTGTGATAGGAGCTGATGCTCATGCGGTTGGCAACAAAATCATCGCTTATGCCTTATCTCAAGCAGGCTACAAGGTGGTTAATCTTGGAGTGATGGTTTCTCAAAGCGAATTTATTAACGCAGCTATAGAGACTAATGCTGATGCTATTCTCGTCTCTTCGCTCTATGGTCATGGTGAGATTGACTGCCAAGGTCTAAGAGAAAAGTGCGATGAGGCTGGTCTAAAGAATATACCACTATTAGCAGGTGGTAACCTCGTTGTAGGTAAGCAGGAGTTTAAAGATGTAGAAGCTCGATTTAAGAAAATGGGCTTTGACTGTGTTTATCCACCAAATACCCCAATCGAAAAAACCATAGAAGACCTACATAAGATCTTTGGGCTATAGTACTTCTCAGCATTATGTCTAAATTCTATGCATTTGCATATATCAAACGACTTAATAATATCTGACTAAAAGATGAAGTACCTTACCGCTGACTTTGGAAGCACATACACCAAAGTGACAGCTATTGATACCGACAAGTGCGAGATAGTAGCTACAGGTGCCGCCTTTACTACTATTGAGACTGATGTGATGGAGGGTCTCTCAAATGCCCTTAGTGATCTTGCAAACAAACTTGGATCCCCTTGGCAATACGACCGTTTTCTGTGCTGCAGCAGTGCAGCAGGTGGGCTCAAGATGATTGCCTCGGGTCTTGTCCCAGAACTGACTGCCAAAGCAGCTCGAACAGCTGCTAGCAGTGCAGGAGCAAAGGTGGTTAAGACCTACTCCTTTGAGATTAGCCGTAAGGAAGCCGAGGAAATTGAGCAGATTGCTCCTGATCTGATACTCCTTTGTGGTGGTACAGATGGTGGTAATCGCGAAACCGTTATCAATAATGCCAAGCGATTGTCAACCGTTAAAGGCAATTTTACTATCGTAGTGGCTGGCAATAAAAATGCTTCGGAAGAGGTAGATAAAATACTGACTGAGGCAGGAAGGCCACACGTCATTACAGATAACGTGATGCCCGACTTCAATACACTCAATGTGATTCCTGCAAAAGAGTGTATCATGCAGCTGTTTATTGACCAAATCATTGATGCTAAAGGATTGCACCAAGCTCAGGCTATGGCCAATAATGAAATCATCCCTACCCCATTGGCAGTTTTGAGAGCGTGCGAGCTACTCAGTATGGGTACACGCAACGAAAAAGGGATTGGTGAGATGTTGGCTGTAGACTTAGGTGGAGCAACCACTGACGTCTATTCAATTGCTAAGGGTGAGCCACAATCTGCTAATATTGTACAAAGAGGGCTTCCAGAGCCTCATAATAAGCGTACCGTTGAGGGCGACTTAGGCATGAGGTATAGCCTCTCATCACTAGCCGATGAACTTGACCTACACGATGTAGGTGCTGAGCTGGGACTCACAGCTGATGAGCTACAGGATTGGGTCAAAACTTGTGTAGCAAAGCCCTCCACACGAGCCACAGACGAAAGAGAGTCCAAGATGGAAAAGGCTCTAGCTAAAGGGGCTGTCTCAATAGCAATTGATCGACATGTTGGGCATATGAAGTCAGTGTATACCCCTATGGGTCAACTATATACCATTGATGGGAAAGACCTCACTAAAGTCGAAAATGTGTTGGGCATTGGTGGAGCCATTATCCATAGTGATGACCCAGCATTCGTGCTTAGTGGGGCTCAGTTTGATCCTGCACACTTTGAAGCTGCTAGACCAAAGGAGCCAAAGTTCATGATCGACAAAACTTATATTATGGCATCGATGGGGCTACTCAGCCAAGAGCTACCAGACGTGGCACTTAAAATTATGAAGAAAGAGCTCGTTTTGGTGAACTAAATTACATAGAAGACACGCTTAGTAGCTTCTATCCTTATGAGATTAAGACAATTAACAACCCACACTTATATATAAGTAAACTATAGTATGGAAATCCGTAACGTCCGCATTAGCGATGCAGAATTTCAAAAAGAGAGAGAAGAGGTCTTACAACAATGGCCTACCGGTGCACATGTAGACTTTGAAGAGGCCGTAGAGTACCAGAAAAAGATTCCAAAGTCACAGCGCTTTGATGAGAAGCTCCAAAAAGCTGATAAAGCTGGTGTAACATTGATTCAGCCTCGAGCAGGTGTAGCTCTTTATGATGAGCACATTAAGCTCCTACAGTTTCTAGAGAGAGAAGGTGAGGCAGATCTTCTTCCATCTACTGTTGATAGCTACACACGTCTGAATAGATACAACGAAGCACAAGTAGGTATTGAGAAGAGTAAGGAGAGCGGGCGTTCGATGCTTAATGGTTTTCCAATTGTAAACTATGGAGTAGAGATTTGCCGTACAGTGACCTCATCTTTGAGGAATCCAGTGCAAGTAAGACACGGTACCCCTGATGCACGACTCCTGACAGAGATTTCAATTGCAGGTGGATTTACCTCTTATGAGGGTGGTGGTATCTCTTACAATATCCCCTACTCTAAGGATCACTCACTAGCTAAAACCATTCGCTATTGGCAGTATACAGATAGACTGTGTGGTATGTATGCAGAAGCTGGTGTTGATATTAACCGCGAGCCATTCGGGCCCCTTACAGGTACATTGATCCCTCCATGTATCTCCAACTCTGTGGCGATTATTGAGGCTCTATTGGCTGCCACACAAGGTGTTAAAGACCTCACCGTAGGATATGGTCAGTGTGGTAACCTCATCCAAGATGTGGCTGCGATCCGTGCCCTGAAGAAGCAAACTAATGAGTATCTAGCCAAGTATGGATTTGGTGATGCAAAGGTGACCACAGTATTCCACCAATGGATGGGAGGATTTCCACAAGATGAAGCTAAGGCATTTGGCGTGATCTCTTGGGGCTCAGCTGCTGCTGCTCTTGCCAAGGCTACAAAGGTTATCGTAAAGACTCCTCACGAGGCGATGGGAGTACCTACTATGGAGGCGAATGCCGCTGGTCTTCGTGCTACTAAACAGGTGATATCTATGCTCAGAGACCAAGACTTCACAAATATCCCAGCGGTAGTTGCCGAGGCTGAAATTATTGAGGCAGAGGTTAACCAGATATTGGATAAGGTGTTCGAGCTAGGTAATGGAGACCTTGCACAAGGTGTCATTGCTGCCTTCGAATCTGGAGTACTCGATATTCCTTTTGCACCTAGCAAGTACAACGCCGGAAAGGTGATGCCTGCCCGTGATAATAATGGTGCAGTCCGCATTATGGATTCTGGCAATCTTCCACTCAGTCAGGACATTCTCAACTTCCACCGTGAGAAGCTAGAGGAGCGTGCCAAGAGTGAAAATCGTACTGTTAGCTTCCAGATGGTGATTGACGACGTATATGCTATCAGCAAGGGATTCCTTGTTGGTCGCAAGCAATAACAATAGAAAATACAAACAAAACAATTAACTACATATACTACAATTATGAAAATCAAAAAGGTAGTTTGTGCAGCTGGTAAGACAGGTTTTTACTTTGACGACCAGCGTGCCATCAAGAGAGGTGCCGTAAGTGATGGTGCTTTCTACTCAGGAGAAGTTGTTACAGAGGGCTTTACGAGTGTTCGTCAGGCAGGTGAGTCTATCTCCGTTCTATTTATTCTAGAGGATGGACAAATAGCTCACGGAGACTGCGCAGCAGTTCAGTATTCTGGTGCAGGTGGTCGTGACCCTTTGTTCCTAGCTAAGAACTTCATTCCTGTAATCCTCAAAGAGATTGCTCCAATGTATGAGGGTAAGGAAATTACCACTTTCCGCGAAATGGCTGATAGAGTGGATAAGTTTGTACGCCCAGAGACTGGAAAGGCTTTCCACACCGCAATCCGTTATGGTGTGACCCAAGCTTGTCTCGATGCAGTTGCAAAAAGCCAGCACAAGCTTATGGCTCAGGTGATTGCTAAGGAGTACAACACCAAGATTGCTGATAAGATGATTCCTATCTTTACTCAGTCTGGTGATGATCGCTATGTCAATGCAGATAAGATGATCATGAAGGGTGCAGAGGTGCTTCCTCACGCACTATTCAACCACGTAGAGCAAAAGACTGGTCTTAAGGGTGAGAAGCTACGTGCTTATGTAGAGTGGCTACGCAATAGAGTGATTGAAAAGCGTACTTGTGAGAGCTATAACCCTATCTTCCACATCGACGTATATGGTACCCTTGGAGTGGTATTTGACAATGACTTCAAGAAGATTGCCGAGTATATCGCTGACCTTGCAGAGGTAGCTAAGCCATTCCACCTCCGTATTGAGGGTCCAGTAGACGTTGAGGAGAAGCAAGCTCAAATCAAAGCTCTTCACGCTATCCGCCAACATATGGATGAAATGGGATGCTCTGCAGAGATCGTTGCCGATGAGTGGTGCAATACTCTAGAGGACATCATCGACTTTTCTAAGGAGAAAGCTGGGCATATGGCTCAGATCAAGACTCCAGACCTGGGGGGTATCAATAATGCTATTGAAGCTGTGCTTTACTGCCAGCAGCACGATATGGGAGCTTATCTAGGTGGTACTTGTAACGAGACCAACCGCTCTGCTGAGATCTGTGCACACATCGCCATGGCCACCTCTCCAGACCAAATGCTAGCTAAGCCTGGTATGGGTGTAGATGAAGGCTACATGCTTGTGTACAATGAGATGAGTAGAATTATTGCCCTTAAGGACATCATCTAAGTGAGTATAAAGAAAGAAATGGAAGAGATTAGAGTATTATCCCCAACCGCTATTCTTGGTTATGGCTTCCCATTGGAGTCATTCCAAGAGGGTATAAAGCGTAAACCAGATGTCATTGCTGTGGATGCAGGGTCTACCGACCCAGGTCCATACTATCTAGGTGCAGGCATCTCTTTTACAGATCGTAATTCTGTAAAGCGTGACCTTGAGATTATGATTCCTGCAGCTATTGAGGCTGGTATTCCTGTAATCATTGGTTCATCTGGTGGTTCAGGTGGTCGCCCTCACGTAGAGATTAATCGCAAGATCATTGAGGAGATCGCACAGGCTAAGGGGCTAACCTTTAAGTATGCAGAGATTTCAGCTGAGTTTGATAAGGAGCTAGTACGTAAGTACTTTAAGGATGGTAAGATCACTCCACTGTCTCCAGCACCCGAACTCAAGGAGCAGGACATTGACGATGCAGTACGTATCGTAGCTCAGATGGGTGAGGAGCCATTTATTGAGGCGCTCAATAATGGTGCTCAAGTGATCCTCGCTGGTCGTGCTTACGACCCAACTGTATTCTCCGCACTAGCTATCTCTAAGGGTTATCCAAAAGGACTAGCTATCCACATGGGTAAGATCCTAGAGTGTGCAGCTATCTGTGCACTTCCAGGCAGTGGTAGCGACTGTATGTTTGGTTACCTCCGTAAGGATCACTTTGAGCTAGAGACTCTTTCTCCAGACCGTAAGTGTACTACCCTATCTATTGCTGCTCATACTCTTTATGAGAAGTCAAATCCTTATATGTTACCTGGTCCTGGTGGACGTCTTAACCTTCACAATACCACTTTCGAGCAGGTTGCCGATAATCGAGTACGTGTCGCTGGTACTGTATTTGAGCCAACCGATGGTTACTTCGTGAAGCTAGAGGGTGTAAGGCGTGTAGGATATCGTACAATTGCTGTAGCTGGTGTTACAGACCCTATCTTCATCAGCAAGGTAGATGAGATCACCGAGGCGGTACGTGCAAGAGTGGATAATAACTTTAAGGACTACGGAATGAGCAGCTATTTCCTAGACTTTAAGGTCTATGGAAAGGGTGGCGTGATGAATATGTTCCCAGGCGTTAAGTGTGATACTGGCAACGAGCTTCTCATCATCATTGAAGCAGTAGGAGCTACACAGCAAGAGGCTGATACTATTTGTAGTTTTGCACGTAGTACGTTGCTACACTTTGGCTATGAGGGTCGTATCTCTACTGCTGGTAACCTCGCATTGCCATTCTCACCATCCGACGCACACATGGGTGAAGTATTCGAATTCAACGTTTATCACCTAATGAAGGTAGAAAGCCCAACGGCTCTCTTCCCTATTACTTACCGTGAGTTCAATAATGGAGTAGCTAAATAAAGGAAGGATAAAACTATGCAAACATATAAGTTAGTCGATATGGCTTCAGTGATCAGAAGTAAAAACTCTGGTCCCTACGAGCTTACTTTCGATATTATATTCAAGACCTTTGATGATTACAACTTCTTCAAGAAGCATGAGCCTATTAATAAGTCATCTTTCGCAAAGCTTTACGGCATTGCCGAGGAGGATGTGCTACAGGTGATTTATTTCGACCCTGCAAAGGCAGTAAAGGCCACCATCAAGCGTCCAATTCCTAGTGGTGCACTAGGAGAGACAGATGTGTATGGTGCTCAACAGCACGCTCCACTCATGAAGTTCACTTTTGATGCATAATCATCACAGTGCAAAGCCAAAGAGATTGCAGGAGCATTGGGTCTCCACGCAATACTATGCCCCTAGGGGTAAGGAGAGACTCCTTACCCTTGGGGAGCAATTGGCTCACTTTCATCTGAGCTTTACAGATCGCCTTATCGGCTTTATCGGTGACGCAGGGAGCGGTAAAAGTTCACTGATTAAGGGAATATTTCCTGGTCTAGAACTTGCTAATGACGATGATGTCCTTGACCCTCGTAAGATTATGCAAGTAAGGCAAGGGATGGAAAACCTCAGAGAGGCCTCTACCTACCATATTGACATGCGATTTCAGACTGCATTTACTCAGATGTATGAAATCGTTGACTTTGTTCAAGAGGCTCTGGATAAGGGCAAGCGAGTAGTTGTAGAGCACTTCAATCTACTCAATCAAGCACTAGGCCGCAATGCCGATATCATCTTTGCTATTGGTGAGGAGATCATCGTTACACGACCTAGCATTTTTGGGCCCCAACCACAAACTCTATACGATATTGTCCACACTTCACTGCTTTATCGTAAGATGGCTCACTCTGCCGAAGAGGTAGCAAGCTATGCACTAGATAAGCTATTCGGGCTAGATATGTCTAAGTATTATAGTGCGGATGTACCCTCGGGCTTTGTCTTGAAATTCAATGAGGATCCAAAACTTTCACGAAGCGATTTGGACCGACTTGAGGAAGAAATTATTCATTTAATCAATGAGGATATCTCTATTGATTATTATGATGAAGACCATATCCGAATGGGTAATGAGATAAAGCCTTGTGATGGTCCTCGTATTCATGTCCGCTCTACAGGTGAAATAGAAAACTTTTCATTACACAAGGAGCTCATCTACGACAAAAGGTACGACGCCTACTGCCTCATAGGTCTTCTGGATAAAGATCCTAAGAGCCACGAAGAACTCAATAATAGAAACTCATTCTACTTTTTAGGCAAGAAATACTAACGTATAGATATGAGAGAAATCAATGTAAAGCAGATTTCAGAGCTTGTCAGTAAGCTATGTATTGAAGCCTGCTACTTTATGACTCCAGACATTCACCAAAAGATTACGGAGTCCAAATTAATAGAAAAATCTCCCTTGGGACAAGAAATATTGGGAACCCTCCTCGAAAATAGCCACATTGCCCGCACCCAAGAGAAACCTCTTTGTCAAGATACCGGTATGACGGTTGTCTTTGTTAACCTTGGGCAAGATGTACACGTGATTGGTGGATCTATTGAAGATGCAATCAATGAGGGGGTTAGAGAGGGTTACGAAAAGGGCTATCTACGGAAGTCAGTAGTCAATGATCCTATTCTTCGGGAGAATACCAAAGACAATACTCCTGCTGTAATACACTATAACATCGTGCCTGGTGATAAAATTGAAATAGAAGTGTCTCCCAAGGGCTTTGGTAGTGAGAATAAGAGCCAACTCAGGATGCTTACACCAAGTCAAGGTGTTGAGGGTGTAAAGGACTATGTAGTTCAGGTTGTATCAGAGGCCGGTGCCAATCCTTGTCCTCCCATTATTGTCGGTGTAGGTATTGGCGGTACGATGGAGCGTTGTGCCTATTATGCCAAGCATGCTTTACTTCGTCCAGTAGGTCAACACAGCTCCAAGCCACACATCAAAGCTATCGAAGAGGAGCTTCTGGAGCGTATCAACAAACTAGGAATTGGCCCTGCTGGATTTGGCGGTACCACTACCGCACTTGCTGTAAATGTTGAGGTAGGTGCCACACATATTGCGGGACTACCAGTTGCTGTGAATATTGGCTGCCATGCTACACGACATGCCCATGGTGTATTGTAAGAGACACAAACTTATAAGCTACTAAAATGAGTACAGATAAACGCATTATAACCCCTCCCCTGACTGACGATGTTATTAAGACACTGCATGCAGGCGATATGGTCTATATTTCTGGCACTATCTATACCGCCAGAGATGCAGCCCATCTAAGACTGGTAGAGATGCTTAAGGAGGGTAAGCCTATGCCCTTTGACTTCAAAGGGCAAATCGTCTATTATGCTGGACCTGCTCCTGCAAAGCCTGGAGAGCCAATTGGATCGGTAGGACCTACCACTGCTGGTAGAATGGATGCCTACTCCCCTACCCTTATGAAGCAAGGTCTTAAGGCTATGATAGGCAAAGGTCTTCGTAGCCAAGAGGTGATTGATACTCTTAAGTCTGAAACCGGAGTTTATTTTGCTGCCATAGGTGGTGCAGCTGCTTTGATGGGACAAAGAGTAAAGAAAGCTGAAGTGATTGCATTTGATGACCTAGGCCCAGAAGCAATACGTCGCTTAGAAGTTGAAGAACTTCCTGTAATCGTAGCTATTGACTGCCAAGGTAATAACGCATACGAGAAAGGGAGAAGTCAATTTGCCGAATAAGGGGCAGACTAATCAAATTTAAAAAAAGAGAGAGGACCCATAAAAGGTCCTCTCTCTTTTTGCAGTATGACGGGCATGTCATACATCTGTGGTGAAAGTCCACTCGGGGCGTAGTTGCCAACGAACCCCATAGCGACTTGCAAGTTTCAAGGGGTGACCCTTGGGAGAGAAGAAGCAATAGCGAATTCGTGGCCTGACGAACAGAAACCTAATACTAAGGCGTATCAAGCGGACAAGCTGGCTACAGGCAGTGAAGTTCCAAAAGGCAACCGTAACCTTGATGCGTAAATTAGGCAGGTAAACGATGAAAGATGTATGGCTTATCCCGTGAGGCCTC
>NZ_AQVC01000056.1 GCF_000372405.1 Porphyromonas somerae DSM 23386
ATACAAAGGCGTTTGCCGAGATGCAACTAAGCAATCGGTTAGTTGCATCTCGGCAAATGCTTAGTTGCAACTCGCCGATTGCTTAGTTGCATCTCGTCGATTGCTTAGTTACAATTAAACTTTTCACCCCCTTTTTATCCTATTTATTTGCAGTGCTCTAAAGATTACGAATACCCCGGATAGTGGGGATTCGGCTAAGATGCCCATTTTACATCACTTGATGTAGGGCATAATCACCTTAAAACCTTTTCCTCGGAGGGTAACCAACTGCTTCGTAGCATCTACCTGCTCCACGATTAGAGAGTGGCTGCCCTCTCTCACCTTGGTATGGCGGAACTCCTGTGGATTATTAAGGCTTATCTGTAGCTTTACCTTCTCTCCTACGTGAGGTGCCGTTGGGATGGGTGAAAGGGTAACCACCCTCTCTGCTTGGTAGGGCTGTGCAGCATTGAATATGGTGAAGCTTCGATTACCTCTTTTGAGGGTCATGCCTGTTCGCATCATTAGGTAGAGGCTCCGAGAAGTGGTGCCATAGAGGCCTACTCCCTGGTCGGTACCACTGCATCTGACAGTGATAGTGACGCTCTTTTGGCTGCCATCCTCTGACACGAGGTGTACCACTGCCACCCCTTCATGGTGTGCATCGACCTCTAGAATACTGGTTTTGGCATTCCACCTTGCCGATATTGCCTCCTCTGGGTCATCAATCACCAACTTTGCCTTATCCCCTCCACCTTGAAGTGAGATGAAGCGGCTTTCGTCGGTGGGGTAGAGGCGCACCTCTTCCATATTGACACTCACTGGGGGCACCACTACATGTATTGGGAGCTTACGGCGGAAGTCACCCGAGAGGATGGTAGCGAAGGTCTCGCCTTCGAGGTGGCCTGTAATGCGGAGGGTGTCGCGACTAATTGAGACGCCTGCGATCATGGAACTCTCCACATTGGCGATGTATTTTCCGGTACCTCCTTGTAGTATAATTGTATGGGTGGTCTGCTTATTGAGTGACACCTCAGTGAGGTCTTGCTCACCGACCTTGATAGGCTCTAGCTCATGGGGCGCCTTATTATTTTGGCAAGCACTACACAATAGTATAGCTAGAAGGGCGCTTTTGAGTAGTAGTAACAATCTTTGCTTCATATCTCTCTACAGGCTTACTTTACGGTGATGAAATAAGTGATTTCTATCGGCTCACGATCTTTTTCTTTAATAAAGATAATGAGGGAGTGCTCTCCAGGATCTAATTGGAGAAAATCGTCAGAAGGCGTTACCTCTTGCCCATCAAGTTGGTACTTGATCTCGGCTCCTTCGAGGATGAGATCGGTATAGAATAGTGGTAACTGCCTTGGTGCTTCGCCATCTTTAGAGATCATATAGAGATGTGGCACACGTGTAGGGTCATTGGGTGAGCGTCGGTACCCCTCTGTGCGCACCTTGATGACATCTGAAGGGCGTGAGAAAAGGCTGCCCTTGATGCTCTTAACGCTGTAGCTGTATGTGGTATTGGCTTTACGATGCTTATGTATGAAGCTGGTCTCGGTAGTCTCGCCTATTGGCTCCCCATCGCAAAGTATTTGGTAGGTGACTCCCGGCTCTGCAATGGCTCTCCAGGTGAGCGTTACCTCGTGTTGCATTGCTTTGGATGAAAGGTTGGCTGGTGCTGGTAGCTGTGGCTCTTCTTCGCCTCTCTTCACCTGCATAAAGGAGATATCATCGATGTAGAACTTACTGCCCTCCGAGCCCTCTACCACTAAGCTAAAAGCTGCCTTATTGACTCCGGCGGGGGCCTTGATCTCGGAGATAGTATGTTGCTGCCAACTGTCGCCTACTTTGGGGACGTAGTATTTGAATTGTTTGAAGCTGGTATCTTTTTTGATGAGTTGATCATCCTTGTACCACTCTATCACCACACATACTTTAGCTCTAAATACATAGTCGCCTCTGTACCAGAAGGAGCATTGATATTCGCCCCCAGCTTCAATGGGGATGATATTATTCTTGGGGATATGCCCCACTTGGGAATAGTCGTTATCGTGGTAGCTGATACTTCCACCATTGAGATAAAAGAGAATACAGTAGCCACCTGAGTGACCTCCTCGCACCTTAGTGCCAGCTAAAGTATCATCAAAGCGCCAATGGTGAGGATAGATCTTTCGCCACATATACTCTTCTTGTGGCTCTTCGCCCTCAAGAGGAGTTTTGCGGTAAAACTTTTCGAATCCCCCATTTTTCAATAGCTCCTTATTAAGCTCTTGAGCCAATGCACTAGGAGCATTGAGAACCAAAATAAGGAGGAGGGAAAGGGTAGATAGGATATTTTTGAACTTCATATAACTGCTTGATTGTATTCGGGTGATCTACTTAATCTCCTGCAAAGGGAGCTCAAAACGGTGAGCCACCTCTTTAGTAATAGTATGGAGAAGGCCAGTATTGCCATCGCTGCCGATGAGCTGGTCTCTATCCCATAGCCCATTGCCAGCAAGCAACTGCTCTTGCATCGCTTTCACTTCGCTATAGGAAAAGAGCGGTTGCCCCTCTTTATCGCAGGCAAATTGGAGGGAGTAAAGGGCTCCTACACCTTGGGAAAGGAAGAAGAGAGCATTCTCTGGCTCTTCTCGATAGTTGGCCATTGTGATATTCCCCTGGAGCAATTGTAGGGCACGGACTGCTACCACTTTAGAGAGCTCTATGCGAATCAATTGCAATTGCTCTTGCAGAATATCGTACCTATAGTTGGTCAATGCCCAGCGCCCCAGAGCAAAAGCATTGTATAGCTGGATACGGCTCTTGCCCAGTAGAGGCAGATTGATACTGCTCACAAGAGGCTGCCAAAAATGGGTGTAGTAGCCAAAAGCTAGGTCCCAATGATGCTCCAGATCGGTGTAATTATGACCATCGGGGAGGTAGGTGTGCTCATGACGAGTGAGCAATTCTCCAGGTGCATAGAGGCTACTTGCAAGGTGTACATTAAGAATTAAATCAAGGTAAATAGCGCTACGCACTAGCTCCCTATAATATTCTGCTGGAACCAATCCATCTTGAGTGGCAAAGAATATATAATCATCGCCAATGTGGGTGCCGACATACCCCGCCACTCCGATGGAGGCTCTCTGGTTACGGGTCAGATTAGGAGCCTCTGTGCCTAGGCCACTAAGCTTTTCTATCGCCCTAAAACAATCCTCAATATCATTGATCACCTCAGCCCTATCGGCTTGGTGGAACACAGATGAGGCAACCACCGATTGCGGGCTTACCAATCCATAAAGCCCATCGTGGAAGTAGTTGTAAACGGTATTGCGACTACCTTCGCTACTGATACGCGCCTCCCGAAGGAAGGTACTGTAGATAATCTGAAGGGGCTCATCTAGGAGAGTACACTCGTAGTAATCGACACTACTTCGCCCATTTCTACTGAATTTATACTCTGGATCGGGATATTCGGGTAGCTTGTAAGCACTCTCCACCGTCTCCCCCTCCCATCTATTCAGGCAACTTGATAAGCCCGATGTTGAGAGAGCGAAAAGGAGAAAGACCCAAGCATACTTTAGACAATTCTTCATGGTAGTATGATATATTCACAGAAGGGCTGGCTAATATAGTCTTGCCCCTCTCTATTTTGTGTTTGACTCACTTTCAACTCTTTTACTACGGTTAGTCCATCTTCCGACACAGCCCTAATGCTGGCGGTGATATTGGACTCACGAGGTGCGGTGCCATTGACACTAAGGTACATAGGATACCCCGACTCTGCCTCTATTGTCACTTCGTAAGGCTCTTCAAGGGTCATGATCTCCTCAGCACCAGATACGCTCGTACTACTTCCGATGATGTGTATCTGCTTATCTTCGCCAATGTACTTCACTATAAATCGGCTATAAACCTCATCGGGAACAGCACCTCGCTCGGTAAATTGGCAGGTAAGGGTCACCGTATACTTACGCTTTCCTTCAGAAATCTCCACCCCTGGGTAACTATAAGATTCTAATGCCTCATAGGGGTCACAAACCTGACGCACTTGATCTTCGTAGGAGATCTTGGGCTTCTCAATTCCCTTGAAAGGAAAGAGGGTGGCATAGTCCTCAGGTTCGGGATCATTATAGCTGCGCTGGCAACTCATTGCACAGAGCAGAAGGAGTGTACCACTCAGTAGTGGAAAAAGCTTCTTCAAATTATCTATCATATCATTGAATATTAATCTTTAATAATCGGGGCATCCCATATCACAGCTTTCACACCTGTGGGGATACCTTCGGGATGTAGGTGTTTACTCTCTAAGCTTGTCACCCGAGTGTGAGGGTTGTAGACCTTTACCAACTCCGCTTCGAAGCGATCATCTATCCGCTCAAAGTCCATAAATACAATATCCTTGCTGTATCTTAGTCCAGCTCTAAAAGTGATCCCTTCACTAGTTCCAGCATAACCAGATCCTAGCCCCACCATCTGAAGGGCAGGATATCCAGGGATGGGGTTACGCTTCTTATTGTACAAAAATAGGTAGTATCTCTTGGTGGTCAACTCCTTAATATATGGGCGATTGGTCTCAGCTTTAGTTTTAATGTAGTTGTCACTCTCAAAGTACACCCTATCACCCATCCTAATAGAGAGCTGTGGATTTTGCATCTCCTCGAAAAAGAGACGGTTTTGATAGGCCTTTGCAAGGGGGTCCTCATCGCTTTTGAGCTTGGTAAAGATGATGTATTCCTTTGCGGGCAAGATAGTGCCGGCAGTTCGGAACACCAATTGACCATATTCATTTTTCCCTTGATAGAGAAAGTCGGTTGATCCTCTGAAGGAGTCGTTGACTAGCTCATGAATATAATTGAAGGTCTCAAAGGTAAGCTGAGTGTAGCTACCTCTTTTGATGGTATACCTGCTTACCTTAGGTTCGTCACAGCTTGCTTCGGTAAAGTCTGCCTTCATCTCCACAGTGCCTTCTTTGCTAAACTTCATCACAAAGCTGCTACCACCATAACCCAAACGACCACGAAAGGCAGTTTGGCCAATCAGCTCATTGGGATTGGAAAAGAGGAGTGAATCGCAGTGGGGAAAGTAAAGAACACTCCAACCACTAGGGCTACTTGTAAGCTCCTCGTGAAGCGATGAGATACTAGCTTGCACACGCTCCGATGGGCTCTCATGGAATGCCTGCTGCAGTTTTCCATTACAGCTAGCTAAGGTAGCTAGTGCAAGGGTGAGGGGAATAATAGTAGTATAGTATATCTTTTTCATTCTTCTTCCTCTTTGCTTTGAATAAATTGTGCTACTCTACGTAGGATAGTCACCTCGGCTTTTGTGAGATCCAATCCCCAATGCACCTTGATGTACTGGCTGAGAAAGGCTTGCTTCTCTAGCAACTCATTATGTGCCAAAGCCGCTTCTCTTGCATACCTCTCTGCTACCTCAGGGTTGGGGTCGCCGTCAGGGATACTTGTCTCCTCAAAAAGATACTCAATCTCTTGGGGTGTAGAGAGCAGGGTGGCACTTATCATCTCAGCCATGTCGTCTTCAGGGGAGAGCAAGGCGTACATTGTGTAGCATCCTCGCCTACCGGCATAGGTATCCAGACCAAACCGTTCCTTGTAGCTCTGCTGGTAGCTTAGTGGGATGGCTATTGGCTCGGTAGAGGATAGGTATCTATGCCCACTAATTCGGTAAAACTTGTCTCTATCGTAGGGGTAGAGCTCTAGCATCCGCTTGGCAAACTGATGAAAGACACTTCGCATCAGTAGGAAGACCTTTTCGGGGTCACTCGGGTCGAAGCTATTGACATTGTAGATACACATCTCTACAGGTGTGCCTAGGGGGTTGTAGAGCAGTTCTACCCCATTAGGATCAAGGTTGGAACCGCCATACATCTTGATACGGATGGGGAGTTTGCCCTTGAGGTAGTGAAGGTCTCCGATGGCTGGTAGCTCGAAGCTCTCTAGGAATAGATACTTCACGGTCTCTAGCACGCTCTTGACCTTCTCCTCTTGGGGAGGGTAAACGTAGGTACCAAGTAGCTCCTTCTCGTCCCAGCGGTAGAGCACTTCTATCTGATAGGGCTGGGTAATGGATTGGGTTATCCATTGGTCTAGCTCACTCTCATTGGTGGTCTCTGCTGCAGGAGCCAATACGCTTGTATCGCTTAGTTTTGCATTTTGGCACCCAGCAATTATCATCATCAATGGGAGCAGCAGGGTGATTAGCTGCTTATTGGTTTGCTTATTGGGTCTCATATCAATTACTTTCTATCTAACTCTTTTCGCTCACGTGGGTTGGGCTGGAGCCCTCGTTTGATCGCCTCATTGGGTATTTGTAGAAGCTTGCGTGGGTCGTCTTTCTCAAGGGGAAAGTAATACTTACTCTTGCTATCACGAGCCACAGAGAGGTGGAAGCGACGAATATCCAACCACCGAAGCCCCTCTTGGTAAAACTCTTTTTGCCTAAAGTCGAGCACTAGCTTTACGAATGCAAGTTGCTTGATGGTGAGGGGATAATAGGGGCTATAGACCTGATAATTCTGGGGGTTGGTGGTCAGGTAGATAGAACGCTCTACGTAGGGGGTAAAGCCGAACTTTCCTCGTGTGTACTCTTGTAGGTCGTCAATGGCCTTATTGTACTCACCGAGCATCGCCAATGCCTCCATACGATTGAGCAGTACCTCATCAGTAGTAAATAACACATTGGTCACATAGAGCCCTCTCGGCTTGAGCCCACTATCGAGGTTACTCCTCACCTCATCAAATTTTGAGATGTATCGGCCCACCTTCAGTGGCAAGGGGGAGGGGGTAAAGAGGTAGCTACTGGATTGGTTGAGTCGCTTGAAGTTACCACCATTTTCAATCCCTTTTTTATCAAAGATAGCCTCGACGCTCTCCTTAGTAGGTCCATACTGCACTCGTGGAAGCTCACGAGCCCACCTCGACTCGGTAGTGGAGAGGAGTAGATTGGCAGGCTCCAATGCACTTGCATAGCTTTTAAATAGCTGTGGGCGTGCAAATTCGTACTGCTTTTGATACTCCGTCCAATGCCTTAACTCTCTTTTTGGGTCTCCACCCAAGACATAATTGGCATAGTCTACCACCTTTTGCCACTCCCCTTTGTGCAGATAAAAGCGGGAGGCAAAGGCGTAGGCAGCTTTTTTATTGAAGTGAAACTTGGGATGGCGGTAGAAGCGGTCGTTGACCAGCGTAATACCCAGCTTGAGATCGGCCTCGATCTCCTCATACACCTTTGCTACAGTTGCTCTATCATAATCGACCATGGCATGCTTCTCTGGGCTTTTCAAATAGGGGATACCAGGATGGAGGTCATCGGCTCCTCTATAAGGCTCTGCCCAAATATTCACCAGCATAAAGTGGAGATAAGCTCTTAATAAAAAAGCTTCGCCATAGAGTGCCTTGATACGCTCTGTCTTGGGGTACTTTGTGAGTAGCTCGAGTGCAATATTGGCCTGAGCTATACCTCGATAACAAGCGTTCCAATAATTTAACGGCGTATCCAGATCCTCTTGATCATAATCTTCCCAAAAGTACATTGCCTCATTGAGTCTATTCTGCTCACCATAAGGTCGGAAACCCACATTATCTGTTCGGGGCTCAAGGAATGGAATATAGCTAGCTGTGGGATAGGCACCAGTGAGTAGCTCGGCAATCTTCTCCTCGTTGTCGACCTCTATATTGAGGTCAGAATTGGGGCTCTTATCTAGGTACTTCGTACAGCTAGCGAATGTGATTAGCCCTAGTAGGGCACCTATGATCCATGGATATCTATTCATGATTTTCAAAACGTTATGCTCATTGATACGGTTACCTGCTTGGGTGTGGGGAGGGATACTCCACCAGTACGGTAGTACTCAGGGTCTTGTCCATTGAGCTTTTTATCGGCATAAAGCATCAGCGGATTGGTGGCATTCAGCCTAACTGATAGGCCTTTCAAGCGAATTCTTTCAAGAAGCTCCTTTTGGGCAGTGTAAGATAGTGAGATACTCTTCAGGCGAATAAAACTACCATCGGCCACTTTATTTTGCGAGAAGTTGTAGGTGTTATAGGCTCGCTCAGTATTTTCCCTTCCAATGGCTCCTATAAGAGATTGCGATGGGAGTACTGGCACCTCGGTATGGTACTCATCGCCTGGGCTCAGCCACCTATCACGGTAGTCGCGAGAAAAGATGTTGAGATCGGCATAGAGGGGGTCAAACGTAGGATTGATCCGAATCTTATTCCCAGCCTGCATAGTGATGAAAAGAGAGAGCTCCCACTCTTTGTACCTAAAGGTATTCATCAGACCTCCCATTGCCTGTGGCTCTATAGGGCCGTGATAGAGGAGATAGCTCTTATTGAACTCTGTATCCAAAAAGTCGGCACCAACAATCCGGGCATGCTCTTGGCTATTTTGGTAAAGGCCAAAGTCGAAGGTAGGTAATCCATTGGGGTCAAGACCTTGGAAGTTGAAAGAGAAGAGTGAGCCTTTGGGATAGCCCACTAGATTGCCCCTGCCACGACCTGCTACCATATCAAAGGCATTAGGCGAATTGAGTAGACGGGTAATCATCTGGCTCATACCACTAATGGTGAGACTACTGCTCCAGGAAAACTTTTCTGTAACAATGTTTTTGGAGTGAATCCCTAGCTCCACGCCTCGAGTGGTCATGTCACCAAAATTGGCATATTTATAGTACTGCCCCCCTACCCCTGAGGTACGGACGAGGTCGATAAGATCAAAGGTATTGCGCTGGTATAGGTCCAATGTACCGCTGATGCGGTTATTTAGCATACCCACTTCGAGCCCCACATTGAGCTCATACATCTTTTCCCACGTGAGGTCTCTATTCTCCAATTGGTCAAGTAAGAGTGCATTCTCTCTATCCTCCAAGTGGAGCCGATTGGTGATGCCCATCCGGAAGATATTGCTGGTATTGATCGCCTCCTCATTCATCTTGGCTGTAAGGCCGTAGCTAGCGCGGAGTGCCAGTTTGGAGATGGTGGGGTGGTTTCTGAGCCACTCCTCTTGATCGAGATTCCACTTAGCACCTATATTCCAAGTGGGCAACCAGAGAGCCTTAGCTCCCTTGCCCGAAGTATTGGCACCTTCGTAATTGAGCACCGTATTAAAGATGTACTTACCTGCATAGCCATAAGTGGCATTGAGCGAGAAGGTAACGCCCCTATCCACCATGCTTCTGTGCGAGAAGTAGGGTGTATTCTCCTGCGCGAGCTTATCAAAGACTTTGGGGTTGGGGTAGACCTGATTGGCTTTATCGTACTGGATTCCATAACCTTGGAAAGGGGTGATAAAGCGCTCGGTACTACGCAACTCGCTGAAACCAAAGAGTCGGATATCGTGCTCATCTACCTTTTTATTGTAGTCCCCCGATAAGCGACCCAAAAAACTGGTCATCCCCACCTCGGTCTTATTGAGGATACCACCGTGAGTAAGAGCCACCTTTGGCTGCAAGGCAGGGTTATTTGGGTCGTTAAGGAGGTAGAAGTTTTCATGGGCTACTGTAGGAGTCTCTGCTGCCTGATAGGCCAATACCACATTAGACTGCTCCTTCACCTCATGCTGGGTACTGGTTGCTGCCCTTCGGATAGAGACGAGGCCTCCCACCTCGAGCTCTTGGATAGGCTTATAACTTCCTTCGACTTGCAACTTGAAATCTATCACCCGCATCTGCATCTGATTATTTTCGTACTCAGATAGGATATTGAAAGGAGCCCAATTATTGCGGTAGTAAGCCCTATTTCCATTGGCATCATAAGGGGTTAATGTACGACTAGTGCTAAGCGCATAGGCAAATGGATTGATATCAAAGTCGCGCTCGTAAGCACCGATCCGGCTATTCCGCCTTAGTGGCATGGTACCCGGGGCTCTCTGATTACGGATATTGCCATTGGCACTAAGAGTCAGCTTAAGCTCCTCTTTTGGGTAAAAGGTGCTCTTGAGGTAGGCAGTGAGCTGCTGCACCCCATCCGTAATGGTCCAACCGCCATCATGGTAATAACCAATAGAGGCATAGGTAGCTACATGGTCGCCACCTCCCGATAGAGTGACGGTGTGCCGAGTGGTGGGACGGTAGGTAAAGAGGAGGTCAAACCAATCGGTATTGGCATACTCACCGCGTTGCAAAAACTCTAGCCTCGCCTTTGGAGTATTAGGCAGGAGATAACTGCCGGTATTAGGGTCTACGGTTAGAATATCTCGATACATCTGATGGTATATACCGCCCCTTCGGCCATATAAAGACTCTTTGACGCCAAAGTAACCCTTATTCCACATCTCCTGGTAGAGCGACATCGTCTCTTGCGAATCCAAGAGGTCGTACTCCCTATAGGAGGGCTTTAACCTAAAGGCATTTTCGGTGGCATAGGTAACGCTTAGTGGCATCCCCCTTCTGCCCGACTTCGTAGTGATCACTATCACCCCATTAAGGGCTCGCGCACCATAGACCGAAGTGGCAGAGGCGTCTTTGAGCACTTGAATATCCTCAATATCGGAAGGATTGAGACCAGATACCGCCGAACCGATCAGCGTCACAGCATCACCAGAGGCCAATTGATCCATAGTCAGTGGTACCATATTTTCATACACAGCACCATCTATCACCCAGAGAGGCTGTGCATCACCTAGGATGGTGGCACCACCACGGATGCTAATCTTTGGGGCAGCACCAAAGGTGCCGGATATATTTTGTACCGATAGACCAGGGATACGCCCTTCCAACATCCTCGACATATCAGGCACGCCATCAAGCTTTATCTCCGCCATTTTCACAGCGGTTGCGGCACCGGTGTAGACTCTGCTACGCACTTTTTGGTAACCAGTCACCACCACTTCGTCCAACTGAGTCTGATCTTCTTTCAGCTGTACATTCATAATGGATCCACTGACAGTAACCACCTTAGTTACCATACCAACAAAGCGGAAACTTAGCTTATCCCCCTTGGTGCCATACACCTTGTATCTACCCTCTGCATTGGTAACCGCCCTACTCCCATTGCTTTTATTCTCCACAAGCACGCCAGGAAGGGGTAAGCTTGTTTGGTCGCTCACCACCCCAGTAACGGTTTCTCTCTCATTGCTCTCTTGTGCTAAGAGGGTCCCTTGGCTACAAAAGAGCAAAAGGATTAGAAGCATTGAGAGGTGCTGTCGCTGGAATATATTCTTCATCATCATATCTATTGATCACTCACAGTGGCATCATACCAACCCACTGAATATACTTATACTACAAATTAGCTGATTAAAACTTCACCTCCACGCCCCCATAAATACCTCTTGGGTGACCAGCACGCATCCCTGAAGGATGACGCGATACTACGTAGGCTTTATTCGCTAAGTTAATGGCATTTAGCGTGAGTGTAACACCCTTATATACCTTTGCTCGAATGGTGGCATCCCAAATAGTATGGTGCGGAATAGTCTCCCTAAGTGCCATTGGCCCTTGCCCTGGCACCGTACGCATATCTCCATTGAAACGCACACCCACATTGAGATCTACCCACTTGGAGGTGACCCCCAATTGCCCATTGAATGAGTGCTTAAAAATATAGGGTATTTCATCACCTGCATGGACATCACCCCACGCGGAGCTGGTAAAGTCGTTCTTCATTTTGGTGTCGGTATAGGTATAGGAGAGCTGCGTATTGACACGTACCAACCAATGATGAGGCATAGGGTCGCAGCTGAGTAATGCCTCTACACCCCTTACCAGTGCGGCACCGACATTAAATTGATCCATCGTGCCCTGACCACCGGCTGCTGTAAGGTCACTTCCAAGCATATTTTGATAGTTATTATTAAAGCCAATCACCTCAAAGTGCAAGCCAGATATAGCTATACGCAAACCAGCCTCCACATTGGTGGAGCTCTCAGGCTTTTGATCCAAAACGGCACTCGGAGGGGCAAAACCTCTGTGTACTCCTGTAAACACCGATACTTCGGGGATGATTTTGTAGTTCACCCCCACCCCAGGTAACCACACTCGAGCCGAATTAGGGGTCTCAATACGAATACGACCTGACCGCCTTGGATCTTGCTTGGTATAATTCCGCTTCTCCAAAAGCACATCTTCATAGCGTAAACCTGCGGTAATCGTTAGATTGTTCCATGCCCATGTATTTAAGATATAACCGCTCCATGCACGGGCTGTCGTTACTTGGTTAGACTGACTTCCAGGGTCTCCTGGGCGGAAGAACTTCATCTCACCCGACTGCATAGAGTAACCGTCGTCCTCTTGGAAGCGATCCTCTCCATCTTCATGATACCGAATGCCGCCCTCTACAGTAAGGTAGCTCTCTCCTAGGCGCCACTTATGCTCTGCTTTGGATTGAATGCCTCTAGAGAAGTACTTCCTCCGATTGGCACGCACCATAAGTGCTTCACCAATATAATCACGCTGCCCCGTAAGGATCTCAAAGTATTCGTGATTGGTCTCTGGATCGGCCAGCACCTGACCTATGGAGCGCTTTTCCTCTTTCAGGTAACCTACCCTCACGTCACTCAACTTATACCAATTACGGAAAAAGTAATTATAGTATAGGTTGGAGGTAATCTTTAGACCATTCTCGGCCATCAATATGTGGCTCAAAACGCTCTGAAAGTGCTGTGTCTTGAGGTGATCCTTATCGGCACCTGCATACCTGAAATAAGGGCGTAGAGCAAAGTCTTCACTACTAAGCCCAAGGTAGGTTTCATCAGAATCCTCATTCGCCCAGCCCAACTTCAGCTCTACATTATGATTAACACCCGAAAAACGATCGGTACTAATCCCGAACTTCGCCACCACATCATTACGCTTAAAACCAATACGCTCATCAGGCTCATCTCTCCTAAATCCTTTGGATTGATGGCGAAGATACTCCACCATATATCCGAATATACCCCTACGATCACCGATCATAATATGTCCCTTAGCGGTATCAAAGCTACCGTAAGAGGCATTGAACTTCCCAGTAAAGTGGGTAGGGATAGGAGTCGAAAGCATGTTGATGGCACCGCCCGTGGTAAAAGGGCCATACTGCACCTGGCTACTCCCTTTCAGCACCTCCACAGCACTCATCCTCGCTACACTTGGAAAGTAATAGGCTGCTGGTGCAGAGTAAGGAGCGGGAGCAATCAGAATACCATCCTCCATAAGTGAGATACGCTCACTCCGCTCGGCCTTGGTTCCACGCAAACTGATATTGGGGCGAAGACCAAAGCCATCCTCTTCATACATATTGACGCCTGGCACACTCTTGAGCATGCGATTGATGTCGGTATAATTGAACTTAGCTAACTCACTAGGAGACAAAAAGTAAGCAGAACCAGTGCGGTTCCTTGCTTGAAACTTGCTACCTAATATCGGACGAGAGTAAATTACCACCTCATCAATAAGGCCATCATCTCTAATAGCTCCAAGGGTATCAACTGATTGAGTAGTCTGCTGAGAAACAGTATTACTGTCTTTTTCTTGGGAATAAACTAAACCGCAAGAAAAGAATAAAATGAGAATAATCGTCGAACGTCGAAAAAGCATAACTAGCGTATGGCGAATATGGTTCTTAATAAAAATATCCCAATTATCTGAGATATATATTCAAAAATTATTTAGCACTGCAAAGATATAAAGGCAATAATGTTCCCACAATACCTACATATAGGTATTTTATTCTCTTATGTCACGATGATTAATGCGGATAGTCTACACAACCAATATAACTAGAATGGTCAAATGATTTGGGATATCCCCTACTTGACGTTGCTGAATGACGTGCTTTATGAGAATGATGCACAAAGTAAAATAGGCAATACCACCTAGGCAAGCATTAGAGGTCAGGGAACCCTAATAGGCACTTGGAAGAGGGCCTGCCATACGGCAAGTTTATCCTAACATTTCAGCCCTGATTATCAGATAGGGGTTACGCATTAAATGAGCAAAGTAAAAAACCTAGCTAAAACGGGGTCTTTGCGACCCCATTTACAACCGATTGTAAATCAAAGCCATACAAAGGCGTTTGCCGAGATGCAACTAAGCAATCGGTTAGTTGCATCTCGGCAAATGCTTAGTTGCAACTCGCCGATTGCTTAGTTGCAT
>NZ_AQVC01000057.1 GCF_000372405.1 Porphyromonas somerae DSM 23386
GTGCCGATGTATTTGAGGCTATAAGTAAGGTTACGAATCAGTAATGCCTTAGGTTGTTCGATAAGTACCCTATATGTATATATGTATATTAGAACTAGGTTGGCAGGGATTACGCATTAGAAAAGACTATTGTACGAATGATGATATACAATCTGTTGAGGATAATGGCGTAAGGACCTCGGCAGAGGTCCCTCTTAAATAGGCACAGGTCGGAGGGGCGTTAGCCCCGAACGACCTGTGTGTAAGAGCATATTCACCACCTCCTTGACCCCGATTGAGGGGTCAGACCTAGAGATAGGGTTGTCCGACCCCTCGGCCGGGGTCGCAAGGGTATTGTACACCTATCTATACACAGGTCATCGGCACTGCGTGCCTTGACCTGTGCCTATTTAGCGCGGACCTCTGCCGAGGTCCTTCCCCCATAGGCACTCCAATGAATGCTACTCAGACACTTTCTAATGCGTAACCCATGGACTAGGTTGGCCTTCTACTTGGCATAATCTGAATTATTGATTAATTTTGTGGCAAATTGAGCCAAATGATGAAAGAAAATAATCAAAACGAACATATTGACGAGCTAGACCAAAATAGTGAGCAGCTGCCAGCTTCAGAGCACTCCAGCGAAGACTCCATTAAGGATGGGAGTGGTAGCTATGTGCTAAGCGGAATGTATCGCAATTGGTTTCTCTCCTATGCCTCCTATGTAATTCTGGAGCGTGCAGTGCCCCACATAGAGGATGGTTTGAAGCCAGTACAGCGACGCATTCTCTACACGATGTCGCAGATGGACGATCGTCTGATCAAGGTGGCGAACATTGTGGGTCAGACCATGTCGCTTCACCCCCACGGAGATGCCAGTATCGGCGATGCATTGGTGCAGCTAGGTCAGAAAGACTTATTGATTGACTGCCAAGGTAACTGGGGTAACATCCTCACGGGCGATGGAGCAGCTGCCGCTAGGTATATAGAGGCAAGGCTCACCCCTTTTGCCAAAGAGGTGCTTTTCAGCGATAAAATCACCGACTACAAGCTCTCCTATGATGCCACTCACAAGGAGCCGGTGGCACTACCGGTGAAGTTTCCCCTACTCCTTGCTCAGGGTGCAGAAGGTATTGCGGTGGGGCTCTCCTGCAAGATACTCCCCCACAACGTCCGTGAGCTACTGGAGGCTTGCATTGCTTATCTCAAAGGAGAAGAATTTGAGCTTTATCCCGATTTCCCAACAGGCGGGCTGATGGATATTAGCCGTTACAATGACGGCGAGCGTGGTGGGCAAATCAAGGTGCGGGCACTGATTGAGAAAAAAGATGCCAAGACCCTTGCTATCACGGAGATCCCCTTTGGTCGTACCACCAGTTCGATCATTGAGTCGATTATGCGGGCGAATGATCGGGGTAATATCAAGGTACGGAAAATTGATGATAAGACGGCTGCCACAGTCAATATTGAGATACAGCTACCTCCTGGCACTTCGTCCGACAAAACGATTGATGCCCTCTACGCCTTTACTGATTGTGAGGTGAGCATTGCCCCCAATTGTTGCGTGATCCGTGATGACAAACCAGAGTTTCTCACTATCACAGAGGTACTCAAAGATGGGGTGGAGCGCACCATGACCTACCTGCGTGCTGAGCTAAAGATCAAACTAGCGGAGCTAGAGGAGCAGCACCTTAAGAGCTCTTTGGAGGAGCTATTTATCCAGAGACGTATCTACAAGGACAAGGAGTTTGAGCAAGCCAAGAATCTAAAAGTGGCGATTGCTCATATCCGTGAGCGACTATCCGATGCTCTGGAGGGAATGATACGCCCTGTGACGGACGATGATCTAAAGCTCTTGCTTGAGCTCCGGATGGCACGCATCCTTCGCTTCAATGAAGAGAAAAACCAACTCTTCATTAAAGGGCTTGAAAAGGAGATGGCAGAGATCAAAGAGACGCTGAATGACATTCGTTCTTACACCATCAAGTGGTACCAAAAGCTACTCAAAGAGTATGGCGATAAATATCCCCGCCTCACCAAGATCCAAAGCTTTGATGAGATTCAAGTCGCTAAGGTGGTGCTGAAAAATGAAAAGCTCTATGTAGATCGTGAGGGCGGTTTCATCGGCACAGGTCTGAAGAAAGACGAATTTGTCTGCGAAGTCTCGGACCTCGATGATGTAATTGTCTTCTTGAGAGATGGACGGTACCTCATTACCAAGGTGGCCGATAAAGCCTTCGTTGGCAAAGAGATCATACACATAGCTCGCTGGATCCGCAATGACAAGCGTACTATATATAATGTGATCTACAGAGATGGCAAGAATGGGGCTGCCTACATCAAGAGGTTTAATATCCCATCGCTGATTCGTGATCGGGAGTACCATGTGACACAGGAAAAGCCGGGTTCTAAGATCCTTTACTTCTCCGCCAACCCCAATGGAGAGGCTGAGACGGTGAAGGTGGTTCTTCGACCTACCCAAAGGGAGCGGAGGAGAAAGCTGGTCTTTGAACGAGATTTTGCTGAGATCTTGATCAAAGGGCGCACCGCCAAAGGGAACCTCCTGACCCGAGGGAATGTATTCAAGGTAACGCTCAAGGAGCAAGGGGCTAGCACGCTCGGGGGCCGGAAGGTCTGGTTTGACTGGGATGTCTTCCGCATCAATTATGATGAACGAGGCACCTTCCTAGGCGAGTTTGCTGGCGATGACCAAGTTCTGGTGATTAGGGAAAATGGAGAATGCTACACCACAGGGTATAGCGATGCCACCCACTTCGAGCGAGATATCAAGGTGATTGAGCCATACGACCCTGATAAGATATGGACCCTGGTCTACTACGATGAGGAGGCAAAATACACCTATATTAAGCGCTTCCCAATAGAGGAGGATGGCGGTCGCACCTTTATCCAAGGAGAGGAGCAAAATAGAGTGCTACTCCTGAGTGAGGAGGTATATCCACTGATCAAAGTGACCTTTGGCGGAGGAGACGAGCACCGTATGCCGATCGAGATAGACGCCGAAACATTTATCGGTGAAAAGAGCATTCGAGCCAAAGGAAAGCGGATCAGTAACTATGAGGTGGCAGAAGTAGAGGAGCTACCTCCTGCAAGAGTACCAGAGGAGGGGGAAGAATCGGAAGAGGAATCGGAAGAAGCTGAGGAGCCAAAGGAAAGTAGCAAGAAGTCCAAAGATGATCTCAAGGAGACACTACACCTTATTGAAGAGGCAACCGGACAGAAGATGCTACAGTTTGAAGAGGATGATGAGGAGGAATAAGCAGAACCATTGGAGAAGGGGGTGGATGCTCGTGGCACTTCTGCCTATCTATTGCTCTGTAGCTTTGGCACAAGAGCCTACTCAGGAGAAGTGGTACCAAAAACTAGGTAAGTGGGTAGAGGGAGAGCCTTGGAGCTGGGAGGGTAATTTACCCATGACCCACACTAAGTATCTATTTCACATTGGGGAGATGGGGGTAAAGGACCAATACCTTAGCCCCATAGCACACCGTGGAATGGAGGGAAAGCTCTCTTTCCTCACCGACTTTGCGGCATCCAGCCAACGCTCATGGCATATCTATCAAGATGTGTCACTCAATCTAGCTTCTCTCAAGAATAAAGCCAATGGTACGGTGATGTATAGTCTCGGGGTGGACTATTCCGTGGGTCCTAGCTGGCGAGTAGTGAAGCACAAAGGGCTATCCCTAGACCTTGCCCCGCTCCTAGCACTCAATGTGGGAGGGCATATCAAGGAGTCCAACACCAATAATATAGGCAATGTGAAGGCAAATATTGGGCTAGATGGTTGGGGACGCCTGAGGTATCAAATCCCATGGAAGACCATGCCACTCAGCATCAGCTACTCTGCTCAAATACCGTTGATGATGGGGGCGTTTCACCCAGAATATGGGCAGAGCTACTACGACTACGTTTCGGGCGATAATGGAGCCAAGATAGCGATTCACTTCGGCTCTTTTCATAATACAATTGGCATCAAGCAGAGGCTACTTATTGATCTACCTATCCACAATCTCACCCTCACGGTGGGGGCGGAGCATAGCTATTTCGGACAGAAAATCAATCATACCACCTACAAATCGGGGTGCTGGAATCTAGTGGTGGGACTTTCCTTGGATAGCTTTAAGCTCTCGGGAGGAAAAGCGGTTGCTTCGCCACAAATCACCAATAGATATCGTGACTAATGAATAAGATAAGACTAGCTATACTTTCACTGGTGGTGATTGCCCTAGGTGGTTGTATTCCAGAGACACCAGGAGAGGCTGATCAAGTGACCAACTTTGAAGCACTCTGGAAGATCATGGATGAGCACTACTGCTTTTTTGAGGAGAAGGGGGTGGATTGGAATGAGGTGCACGACCGTTATTTGGCAAAGCTAAAGGAGTCAGAGCAGAGTACTCTGAGCTTCTTCTATTTATTATCGGATATGCTGAATGAGCTGAAGGATGGTCATGTCAACCTCTACTCCGACTTTGATATCAGTGGTTACCCCATTGCCCCCGACCCTACTACGGGGCTCAATATCTATGCACGACGCAGAGATCTATCTGGGCGTTTGATGATTTCGGGCGGGATGAGGTATGGACTCTTTGCCACAAAGGAGCGGACCCTCTCTTTTGGTTATATGTCCTATGGTAGCTTCTCCAGTGGTATTGGCAATATGCCGGTGATCCTTTCGCTTTTTGAGAAGAGTGATGCCATTATCATGGATCTTAGGGGGAATGGTGGGGGTTCCCTAGATAATTGCGATAAGCTACTTTCTTATTTCATTAAGGAGAAGTGCCTCATCGGCTATACGGTCCACAAGACAGGACCAGGGCATCACGAGTTCTCCAAACCCAAGGCGCATTATATCAGTCCGAGCTCTATCAAGACACTTACGGAGAAGCCGGTGCTGATTCTGCAAGATAGGAGTAGCTACAGTGCCACCAACGACTTCCTATACAAGGTGAGGAGTGCCAAGAATGTGATCCGGATAGGAGAGCAGTCGGGCGGAGGAGCTGGCATGCCGGCTTCAGCCGAATTGCCTAATGGCTGGCGGGTACGCTACTCTGCCGTGAAGAGCTACGACAAGGATATGGTGCTACTAGAGGGAGGTGTGGCACCCGATATTGAAGTGCATAATGATAGCTTTTATGAGAAGCCTGATGCAGAGGATAGGATTCTCATCACAGCGATAAAGAAAGTATTTGAAATTAAAGGGGTACCCTACCCCACTAAGTAAACCATCGAGATGGAAAATAATTTAATGCAGATGGAGGAGGAGATCGTAAAAGCACTACGAACGGTTTACGATCCTGAGATACCAGTGAATATATACGACCTAGGATTGGTCTACGATGTAGATGTGAATCACGAAACGGGGCATGTGGTGGTGACGATGACACTCACCTCGCCTAATTGCCCTGTCGTAGACTTCCTCATCACCGACGCCCAGATGAGGGTAGAGAGTGTGAAAGGGGTGAAGAGTGCCGAGATTAAGCTCACCTTTGAGCCAGAGTGGCACCGAGATATGATGACCGACGAGGCAAAGCTGGAACTGGGACTACTCTAAGGAAGGTGTATGATCTACTTTGCCTCGGACACCCACTTCGGTGCCTACTTTCACCAAGACCCTTTGGCGATAGAGCGGAAGTTTCTACGCTGGCTGAAGGAGATAGAGGGGGATGCGACGCACCTCTTTTTGGTGGGTGACATCTTCGACTACTGGTTTGAGTACAAGTATGTGGTGCCTAGAGGCTACACCCGTATCCTTGGGAAGTTGGCCGATATGGCGGATCATGGCGTGGAGATTCACTTCTTTACTGGTAATCACGATATATGGGTGTATGATTACCTTCCTAAGGAGATTGGTTGCCAAGTGCATAGAGTTCCTACTACCTTTGAGCTACTCGGTAAGAAGTTTTATATCGCACACGGAGACGAGTTTATCAAGGATGATAGGGGCTTTAGGATCATCAGAGCGATCTTCCATAATCGGATATGCCAAAAGCTATATGGAAGTCTGCACCCTTGGCTCACTGTGGGCTTCGCACACCGCTGGGCACTGCATAGCCGCAAGAAGGGATTGAAGGATCAATACAAGCAGGAGTACCGAGGCGAAAAGGAGGAGTATCTAGTGGACTTTGCTAAGGAGTATCTAGTAGAGCACCCTAATGACGCCCCCGACTTTTTCATCTTTGGGCACCGCCATATAATGCTCGATCTGATGCTCTCTCGCCAATCTAGAGTGGTGATTCTTGGCGACTGGATTACCCACTTTAGCTATGCCCAATGGGACGGCACCACCTTCGCCCTCAACCTATTTGAGGCGTAGATCATATATTATGTGTATCTTTACGATGTATTAACAATGGATTGGTTATAAACTTTTTGGATTGTGGAGATGAAAAAGATTGCTGCCATTACGATGGTGCGTAACGACGACTTTTACCTAAAGCACTGGACAAGATACTATGGTGCTGAATTGGGCGAGGAAAACCTATACATCTATCTCGATGGAAAAGATCAGAAGCTACCAGACTGGTGCCCCAAAGCTCAAGTGGTGGCGGTAGATAAGATCAAAGGTCAAGTAGTATCGGCGGAGAAGGAGCGCTTGCTATTTCTCTCCAATAGAGCTAAGGAGCTTTTTGAGAAGGGATATGACCTTGTGATCGGTGTAGATGCCGATGAACTCCTAGTGGTAGACCCTAATGTAGGTAAAGGACTACGCGAGTACCTGAGCAGTCTGGATATTAAGAATAGTGTTTCTGGTCTTGGAGTGGATGTAGGACAGTTCCTTGGCAAAGAGGCGGATATCAAGGAGGATGATACGCCATTCCTTAATCAGCGTAAGTATGCACGCCTCTCCACTAGATATACCAAGCCGAGCGTATTAGCAGCGCCTCTACAGTGGGGATCTGGATTCCATCGGATCAAGGGAAAGAACTTCCATATTGATAAGAACCTTTACCTTTTCCACTTCGGGTACTTCGATATGCGACGCATTGAAGCAAGGTTTGCCGACCCAGACCGAAGAGAAGCAGGCTGGACAAAGCACATCGCCAAGCGCTCTAAGACCATCAAACAGGTAACGAATCATAAAGCACGCGATTGGGACCGCACTACTAAGGTAGCCCGCACAATGCAGACAATCATACGTCCGCCCTACGCCTGGAATAAGCCAGCCATGCTCGGTCTCTGCTTCATCGTCGAAATCCCCCCCCGCTTCAGAGATATTGTATAGCACCTTGACATTGACAATTTTATGCCAAAGATTTCAGTAATTATCCCTGTATACAATGTAGAAAAGTATCTAAGGAGATGCTTGGATAGTGTGCTTGCTCAAACTTTTACGGACTGGGAAGCTGTTTGTGTAAATGATGGCAGTCCAGATAATAGCCAATCAATTTTGGAGGAGTATGCCTCAAGGGATAGTCGCTTCAAAATCGTAGTCAAAGAAAATGGCGGCCTATCTGATGCTCGGAATGTAGGTATGCAAAATGCTCAAGGGGAGTATATAAACTACCTTGACTCTGACGACCTCATTCACCCACAAACCTTTGAGCTAGCTCTTGCTCTAATGAAGAGGGAGAAGGCAGAAGTAGTAACCTGGTATAAGGATCCCTACTTTCGCCCCTACTTACTTGTCAGACATTTTTTAGGTTTTAATATAGACAATGCAGTACCTGGAGGGCTCAAGAAAAGATACGATCTAAAGGAGATCAAGAGCTATACAACCGATAATGTATTTGAGCATATTACAGAAAATAGCCATACCAATATTGAGAATCCTATTAAGCACTTCTATGTTTGGCGTCACCTAATCAAGAAGGAGCTCATTGAAGATATCCCATTCCTGAAGGGTGTGATATTTGAGGATTTTCCCTGGTGGAGTGAAGTGGTACTGAAAGAACCACGAACAGTAATCACTAACCTACCTTTCTACTATTACTTTCCGAATATCGGTTCAATTGACCGCTCCTCGACCCACTGTAAAAAGGTGAAGAATTGGATCATTGGACTTGAGCATACTGATGACCTTTATAAAAGTAAGGCATCAAGTTATCAGCAAAGCAAATGGAGCGCTGAATGCAAGTGGCCAGTAATCAAAGGGCAAATTCTTTCTAAGCTTAAGGGCAAAAAAATGAACCTGGAGGATAGAAAAGCTCTTGCGATAGAGCTACTACGGCTCAAAGAAAAGGGAGTGTTTGATAATCCACCCACAGAAAAAGAGGTTAAAACCCAGAGAACTCTTTTTCAGCTTCTTGATGAATTGGCACCCAATAAATAAGCAATATGAAGGTCGCTTTCTTGAGAACAGCCTTCGGGCGAGAAGGTGTAGGGACAGTTACCAACACTACGGCAAAGCTATTTCATGATAAAGGAATAGAGGTGTGCTATATTGTCCAATACTTTTGGGGTCAGTGGGAACCTCCATTTGAAGGGTTGGAGATACATTACCTTCCAAATAAAAGAAGATTTGAGTCACAAGCTAATAAAGAGGCACTGTATAAAATCGTTAGGGAGGAAGGTATAGATGTTATCTTTGCTCCAATTTGGCAACCATTTTTTAACAATAAAGATAGGGAACACCTAGGTAATTGCAAATTAGTTTGGTGGATTCATAACTTGCCCTATTGGGAATGGTATCAGGTCGTTTACAAAATGAAGGCGTCGCCACTAAGTGTGAGCAAACTGTGGTATAACCTATTTAGAAAGCATAGATACGAGAAGTCTGATGCGAAGTTGAATCAGATAAAGGAACAGTACAAAAAAAACATTCAACTCTATGATAAAACTATTGTACTGAGTAAATTCTACAAGGAACAACTTGAAAACGATCTGAACCTGACCAATAAAGAGAAAGACTCTATTATAGTCGCTACAAATACGGCAGATACAAGCTTTGAGGTGGATGCCTCGCAAACCGACAAAGAGGACTTAGTCATTTTCATGGGGCGTCTTGATAATACTCAGAAACGCATCTACTTACTACTTGAAATCTGGGCAATGATTGAATCAAAGCTACCTAAGAGTTGGCATTTACAAATCTGGGGTGGTGGTGATGCCGAAGAAGGACTAAAGCAATTGGCCGATAAGTTAAGGCTTTCTCGAATACAATTCTGCGGGAGCACCTCCGACCCTATGTCCGTTTATAAAAGAGCCAAAATTATCTGCTTTACTTCAGCATTCGAAGGGTGGCCAATGACTATTTTAGAAGCCCAACAACAAGGTGTTATCCCGATTAGTTTTGACTCTTTTGAGGCTATTTATGAGATGATTGGGAAGGATAAGCAATATGGACGGATAGTCTCAAATAACAATTTAAAGGAATTTGCTGACAAACTTGAAGAGCTATGCACTAACGACCAACTACAGCAAGAAATCATCAGTAGGCTTCCTGAAAAGTGCAAAGATTATGCACCAAACATTAACAACCAAAGGTGGGAAAAACTTTTTTCTGACTTGCTAGATATTAATATTAAGTTCTAACTATTACAAACAGATGAGTGAACCCATTATCTCAGTAGCAATGAGTTGCTACAACGAACCTTTCGAATGGCTTAAAGGAGCCATTGACTCTATCTTAAATCAAACGATACAAGAGATAGAGTTTAACATTGTAATTGATAGACCGGATTACCCATTTGAAAGAAATCTCAGAAGCTACATAGCGAATGATTCAAGAGTGAATGTTGTCTCATTAAATAAAAACACTGGAGTTGCTAATGCCAAACAAACAGCTATTGAGATGTGTAATGCACCATACATAGCTTTGATGGATGCAGATGACATTTCACTAAAAAACAGATTTGAAGTACAACTTGATTTTCTCAATAATAATAAACATATAGACATTTGTGGAAGTTGGCTAAAGACTTTTGGCTCACATGAGGAAGTGTATAAATACCCTCAAAAACAAAAGGACTTTACTTTATATCTTGACAGTTGTATTGGCTGCCCTACGGTAATGTTTCGGGGGACCTTTCTCAATAAGAACCCACACTTTTTTAACCCCCAATTTAGGTATGGTGAAGATTATGAAGCTTGGGTTCGCTTTTTTCCTAAATACCGCTTCGAAAATATACCTCAAGTACTATTGCTATATAGAATAAGTAAAACACATGTAACGAAAGCAAAACACAATGAAATGGTCGGTTTTATTTCTAGACCTAGACTAGATATACTCAACTACTACTTATCTAAAGCAGGACTTCCCTCCATTGATGCCCCTATCTCATTTAAAGATTTATCCATTGTCAGCAATGCACCTTGCTTTCCACGAGAGCACATTGGCGAGCTCTTATACCGTATGCTTGTTTCCATTCCTGGTCTTTCGTTAAAAGACTTGTATCTACAAAAGAAAATGGGTATTCTCAATAGCTTAAGTTCAAAACATTGGCGAAGATTATTAAAACATCTTATCGGTCTTAAGAGAACCCCCTACTATCCTATTTTATAATTTACAATCAGTAGTAAACGACAAATACTTATTTATCCATAAAATGATAACTACAAACAATCGGTGGGTTGCCATGATTTGGCATACTTTTGTTGCATTATTAATGATGCAACTTTGCCGCCTTCTTTACTTCTACTACAATCAAAGTCATTTTCCAGATGTAGATTTTCAACAGCTGATAAGTCTGATGCGTGGTGGCTATATCATAGATATGGTTGTTATTGGATTTGGCTTTATACTCTACTACATGATGATGATAGTTGGGGCTTACCTACCTGCAAAGATTGAAATGAATAAGTGGTATAGACGGATTTGCTATGCAGCCTACTTTATTCCCTTTACCTTATTTGCATTCTTGAATGTCTCCGATACAGGGTATTATCCTTTTGTTCTGAGAAGGGTCAATTCTACTGTATTCAGTGAGTTTGAGGGTAAAAGTATGTTTGGTTTCTACAAAGACTTCATATGGGAGTTTTGGCCTCTAACCCTTGCTTTCTTTGTGATAATGATTATCGGCATTGTCTGTTTTAGGTTGATAAAGTACGAAAGAGACCCTAATCACAAGCAACCTCTACTACTAAATATTGTAGCTTCTCTACTGGCTATCGTATTTTTATTCTTTAGTATGCGAGGGCGTTGGGACTTCGTTGGCAAACCTCAATGCATGACGGTTATCCTTCCCTATATATCTGACTATGATCAGCTTCCTATTTTATACAACTCTCCTTTTTCCTTAGCAAAAAGGCCAAGTGGACGCATAGAATACCGATTCTTCAGCGACGAAGAAGTTTCAAATATTTATACACCACTATATAAAGCTGCACCTCTTTCTGAGAACGACAGCCTATACGGCTCAATGAAAGGGCGGAATGTGATGGTAATATTATTGGAAAGTATGGGAAAAGAGTATTTCGGATATCTTAACAGAGATATTGAAGGCTTTCCTTCCTATACTCCTTTCTTGGACTCCCTGCTCCCCAACACCCTCTATGCGAAGTATGGATTTGCATCAGGCAAGCGATCGGTAGAATCATTCCCCTCAGTATTTGTTTCACTGCCTTCATTTGGTGGAACATTTAATGATAGTGAAGTGGTCATTGAAAACTATCAGCATTTCTCCACCTTTGACACTGGATTACCCCGCTCCCTTAAGGACGCTGGATATCACCTTAAGTTCTACCACGGAGATGTTGATGGAGTCATGGGTTTTTATTCATTCTTAAATAAACTTGGGCTAGAAGATCAGTACACGATAACCAATTATAAAGAGCACTACCACTATAACGACTCTGTAAAGATAAGCACTTGGGGTATACACGATCTACCGTTTGAGCAGGCTATGGCAGAGGATATGGATAATCTGAAAGAGCCATTTGGAGCACTCTTCTTCTCACTTTCCAATCATCACCCATTTAAGCTACCTCCTGGATTTAAGGGGAAGTTTAAGGAAGGAACCTTGCCTATCCACCAAACTGCACAGTATGCCGACCTAGCTCTTAAGGAATTCTTTGATAAAATCAAAGATAAACCCTGGTTTGAGAATACCCTGTTTATTATCACAGCGGACCATACGAATCAGAGTGATCACCCGGCGTACAACAACTTGGCGGGTCATGCGGCAGCTCCTATTGCATTCTATGATCCGCAAGGGAAGCTCAAGGGAGAGATTAAGGATTATGTGGTGCAACACACCGATATCCTCCCCACCCTGCTGTACCTACTCGGTATTGAGGATCCTGTGCTGAGCTATGGAAGCAATATCTTTGATACGAAGGCGGAGCATATAGCACTTAATTACTTCCAAGGCCAGTATATCTTTTTTACCAAAGAGATTACGCTAACGATGACTCCTACTGGAGATATCAAGGCTTCGGCTCCTGTGCCCTATCTACAGACCGAACCCGATAAAGCAGTTATGCCCTCTAGTGAGGTACAAGAGCACTATACACGACTTTTCAAGGCCATCGTCCAAGACTACAACCACAGAGTCTTCAAGACCTCCTTTTCCATTAAAGACGTCCTTCCCCCACCCGCCAAAGAAGAGTAATAGGTCCGATATGAGAATGTTGCATGAAGTGCCATTCTCGCACATTTGAATCAAATGTGCTGAGACTTTGGACGAAGGATGAGATGCAAGGCGCTGAGGGTGAGAGCGCTGGGAGCGTACTCACGTACGTGACCGAGCCCGAATCCCGAAAGCAACGCAGCAGATCGCCTTCGTGCAATAGGCTCTATAATCGAGTAGGTCGGGAAACGAAAGTTTTCTGACCTACTTTCGTTTCCTTCCCTCTCACACCACCGTACGTGCCGTTCGGCATACGGCGGTTTAATTCGTTTTCAAAGAGTGTCTAATCGCATAGTAGTCCAAACAACTTACAAGGCCTCTGCGGGCAAGTACATCTTTCGATATAGCTCGTACCACGCATGTACGTCTCACCACCCATTCGTAGCGGTCTCCGCAGTAGGATGTAAGCTTGGCTAAGTCGTTGCAGACACCAAGTTTGCGTAG
>NZ_AQVC01000058.1 GCF_000372405.1 Porphyromonas somerae DSM 23386
ACGGGGTAATTGGTTCTGGGAATCCCCGCCACCATAGTGTCTTCATAGTGCTCTCTAGGACTATCGCTAGAGAAGGTGACCGCGGCCATACCGCCCTGAGCAAAGTAGGAATTGCTATCCTCTAAAGTGGCCGATGAGAAGAGGGCCACTCTCCTCCCCTTCGAAAGGTGGTAGGCGGTATTGAGGCCAGTAAGGCCGGCACCTATAATAATAACGTCGTAAACGTTTCTCTCCATTTTCTGGTATAGAAAAGTGATTTGATCAATTCAAACCGCAATATACCAAAAAAGCAAGACCCCCTAGGAGTTACCAAGCATCAATCAGTTAAAAAGCACCTCGGCGGTGCGGAGGATATCCCCAAAGACGCCTTGGGCGGTGACCGCAGCTCCGGCACCGGCACCACGGATCACAATGGGGAGTGAACCATAATTCTCGGTATAGATCTCAAAGCAACTATCTGCCCCTGGCACCTGAGCAAGGATATGATTGGCGGGCAACCGCTGCAAACCGCACTGCAGACGGGCTGGATGGTTACCATCGGGCATTTGGAGAGTGCCTACATACCTCACTACCTCGCCCTTCTTCACCGCTGTGAGTGCCGAAATATGGGCTTCGAAGTAGGGCAGAGCTGCCCACATCTCCTCCAGAGACGCATCTTGCAAAGAGCGAGGCACCAGATTCTCCACCTCTACCTGCTCTAAGTTAAAAGGCAGATCCAATTCGCGTGCCAGGATAAGCACCTTACGAGCCACATCCACCCCACTCAAGTCTATCCGAGGGTCGGGCTCTGTAAACCCACTTGCCACCGCCTCTTTGAGCACCTTGCCAAAGGGTTTTCCCTCACTTAAGGCATTGAAGATAAAACCAAGTGACCCACTGAATAGTCCTCTAATTGAGGTGATCTTATCGCCCGACAGGTGGAGCAATTGGAGGTAATCAATGAGCGGAAGCCCCGCCCCCACATTGGTCTCGTAGCGATAGCTCTTGTGGTAGAGCTCTAGCGTCTCCCGAAGTGCCCTGTACCCTTGGATCGGCTGTGCATTACTCACCTTATTAGAGCTAACGAGATGAAAGCCAGCCCGAACCAACTCCGTATATCGATTAGCAATCTCGGCGGAAGAGGTATTATCAATAAATATCAGATGCTGTAGCTGCTCCCGCTTTGCATAGTGAATAATCTCCCGCACACTATCCGCACTCCTTTCGGCCGTTGCTACCTCTTCACGCCACGAGGCACCGATCCCCCTCTTTGAGAAGAGAGCTCTCCGTGAATTGGCTACGGCAAAGACCACCAAGTCCACCCCTTTCCGCTGCTTCAGCTCCTCCCTTTGCGACACAATCTGATCCAGTAGGGCTCCCCCCACCGTACCGTGCCCCACCACTGCGAGGTAGACCTTGGGTACCTCATGGTGTGCCAAAAAGTGCTTCTCCCTTGTGGCTCTGTGAAAGAAGGGGGTTAGGGCTATTTTACTATAAGGTATTATTGGCTCTGTGAGCGGACGCTCACCTATCTTCGTTGCTATCATAATGTTGGTTTTCGTTATTCAATAGTATATCATGGATAATCTCTGTGAGCTGGTCATAAGCCATCAAGAAGGCATCATGCCCATGCTCCGAATGAATCGTATAAAGGGGTACCCCTAGCGTGGCGGCCGTCTCCTCTGCCTGATAGTGTGGAAAAAGCAGATCCGAATTGATGCTCACGATGCTCACTTTCTCCCTAAGGAAACGAAGCTCCTCAGCCCTCTGTGCCACAGCAATCGTGCTGGTGAGATAGGTCATCACCTGATAAGCATGCAACTGAAATCGCTCTGCCAATGCCTTGCCATGGTAGTGCAACCAATCGAGAATCTTAGGCGTACCATCACTACATTGCTCTCCAGAAAAGCGGTGGTTGAGCGACTGAGGGGTTCGGTAGCAGAGCATCCCGTGGATGCGTGCATGCTCCAGTGGCTTCGGCCCTTCAAGCAAGAGCCGCTGCACCTCGGTCTGGGCTAGGAGCCAATCACTCGCCTTATAATGGCTAGCAATCGGGATCAGCTGCTGGCACTTATCGGGGATCAAAGCACCTATCTGCCACACCAATGCTCCGCCCATACTGGCCCCTAGCACGATCTCTATCTGCTCAATCCCCAGTTGCTCCACCCCCGCTACGAATAGGCGTGCCACATCCTTCAAGTCAAAGGCATCAAAGCTGTAACAGAGCCTGCCGTCATAGCCATTGCCAGGGATATTAAAACTCAGAATAGTGTACGCTCGGGTATCAATCCCCTGCCCTTCGCCGATAAGACTTGCCCACCAGCCGGTAGGTCCAGCGACCGAAGAATTACCGGTAAGGGCGTGGCAAACCAATACGATAGGGGCAGTGCCGAGTGGGCAGCCGGCTACTTCGTAGCTCAGTACCACCTCCTCGAGCTCTACACCTCGGTGGGTGACAAAATTGGAGATAGAGAGATAGAATAGTTTCATGCTTTCTGTGCTTTATTGAGTGCGTTATCGAGGTCGGCCGTTAGGTCTTCCGCCTCCTCCAATCCTATGGAGATACGAATCAAGTCATCACTCACACCGATGCTATTTCGCTCCTCCTCCGTAAGCTGTGCATGGGTGGTGCTGGCGGGGTGGATAAGGATCGACTTAGAGTCTCCGATATTGGCGACTAGTTTGAAGAGCTCCGTCCGCTCCGCCAGTCGCTTTGCCACTTCGTACCCGCCCTTAGGGGCAAAGGTGAGCAACACGCCCGCTCCACGATGCAAGGTCTCTTTCGCCCGCTGATAAGCTTCATGGCTCTCTAATAGTGGATAGCGTACCCACTCCACCAAAGGATGGGCTTCGAGCCACTTCGCCACCTTTAGAGCACTCTCCGAGGCACGTACCGCACGGAGGGAAAGGGTCTCCAGTCCCTTGATGATCTGAGCCGAATTGTAAGGGCTGATGCAGGTGCCGATATCTCTCAGACCTACCGCACGGAGCCAACCTATCAATGCCCCCTTGCCAAAAGCGCGACTAAAGGAGAGACCGTGGTAAGAGTCATTGGGCTCTGAGAGGTCGGGGAAAAGCCCGCAACCCCAGTCGAAGTGACCGCTATCGATCACCGCACCGCCCATCGTGGTACCATTACCCGAAACTAGCTTGGTGAGGGAGAGGAACTCCACATCAGCTCCCTCTCGTAGTGGTTGGTAAAGCCCAACGGTACAGGTGTTATCCACAAATAGTGGCAAGCCAGCCTCGTGAGCTACGGCACTTAGGGCAGGCACATCGAGTAGATTGAGCCGAGGATTGCCCAGCACCTCAGCCAGCACCAGTTTGGTCTCAGGCTTTATCGCTTTACGCACCGCCTCTAGGTCTTCTACATCGACCAAAGTGGCATGGATCCCGTAGCGGGGAAGGGTACTGGTGAGGAGGTTGAAGGTACCGCCATAGAGGCTTTCACTCGCCACAATATGATCGCCACACTTGAGGAGGGAGAGTAGCGTGGTGGCGATGGCCGACTGACCGCACGAGGTGGCAACAGCCGCCACACCGCCCTCTACCGCTGCTATGCGACGCTCCAGCACATCGGTAGTAGGGTTATTGAGCCTTGTATAGATCGGCCCTTCCACCTTAAGGGCATAGACATCGGCTGCATACTGACTGTCTTTGTAGACGTAGGCGGTGTTGTCGTAGAGCGGTACTGCTACCGAACCAAACTGATTGTCACTTGGATTGTAGCCGGCATGGAGTGCCTCGGTTGCGAAATTTTTGCTTTGATTACTCATAATGCTTATTGATATCTGATTAAGTTATTAGTTGACTATTGGGTATAAAAAAACTGCTGGTACGCGTTGAATATCGTCGTACCAGCAGCCCTCTTTAGGTATATATTTCTATCTACACGGTCAGAATGGACTATCAGGATACAACGAATCGGCGAACATCATCATAGACATTCGCATCATCATATCCATCATCTGTACACTCTGGTGTATCATCTAGCTCTTATTGATAAATCCTTTAATCGTGATAGCAAAAGTAGCTATCTGCGAGCAAAGGTACACAATTATTTCATTTCACAAAACACTTCACGCAAATTTTCTCCCAAAAGCACCCGACAGGATGCTCCAGGGCAGGCGTCCGACTTGTCTGACCTGTCCGACTTGTCCGATAAAGGTACCTCCGCCACTCTTACCCGACACAGGTGGAGGAGGAAGAATGGATGAGATGCCAGGCGCTGAGGATGAGGCCGAAGGGAGCGTACTCACGTACGTGACCGAGGCCGAATTCCGAAAGCAACGCAGCAGATCGCCATTCTTACCCTCCACCTCAATCTTTCCAGAGGGTCATCATACACTCCCGGCAATTGGTGGAGACTCTGAAACGCTCTTTACCCCGCACTAGGTAGAGGGGCAGGGCGAAGGGCGGACGCTTCCCCTCACGTGTGCAGTAACCCACCTGGTGCAGAAGGCAATGGCGGGTAAACATCACCGGAATAGGTCCCTCTGGTACCGCCACCTCCAAAGCAGGTGCAATGGTACCAGTGACGCCCAACTGTCGGTAGAGTTGCTCTGCCTTTTTATTCGCCACATTGTAGGTAAAGTCGAGGCTCTCGGGCAATCCCCATTCACTCGCCTGGTGCTGGGTTGAGAGGAAGGTAGCCCGTCGCTCCGCCAGTGCCCGCCCCTGCTCCTCACGCTCACGCAGAAAAGCAGCGTGGCACGCCTCTTGCAACTGCTGGATCACCTCCCGACGTAGCTCCGTCGCTACCGATGGTGGGAGATAAAGCCCCTCCAATTGCAAAGCAATCTCCTCCGCCACATAGGGCGTCTCCCCTAGCTTCGCAAGGGTATTGCGGAGGTGCTGACTATTCTCTTTCTTCGCAGGCTCCAATGGGAGTAGTCGCTCCACCCTAACCGATATCTCAGGTCGTTCCAAAAGGGTAGCAGAGAGCTGTACCCCTTCGCTACTGCATTGGCAGTCGAGACGGATGCCCACCTTTCGCACCGAGGCATCGGGTCGCTGCAGCACTTGATCGAACTGATGGTGGAGGTTGCGGTAGACCGTTGCCCCCGAAGCGATCGCAAGTGGACTAGAGAGTTTCAGCCGGTAGCGACCCTTTCCCACTGGTGTCACCTGATTAATAAAGGCACCGGCCGTCTCCTTTTCATCGCTAGAGACTAGCAAGAGACCATCGCCATTGGAGAGCTCGGTCTCCTTTGCCTCCACTTTGATCACAATCTCCTTACCCCTACACTCCAATAATTGGCCAATCCGTTCGCCCACACTCTTATTGGTAAAAGGGGTGATGCTATCCACAGGAATCGGCCGATGAAGTGGGGTATTGTAGCTCGTGAAACGACGGGAAAAAGTCCGCTCGGGATGCGGAGTAAACTGCCGCTCCACCCTACCCCACGAGGCACGGTGATACACCTCACTACGACGAGAGATAATAGCATTTAGCTGCTCCCGATAATGGGCCGTCACGTTGCGGACATAATCAATCCCCTTGAGCCGCCCCTCGATCTTGAGCGATGAGACCCCTCCATCCAGCATCTCCTCTAGGATCTCGGTACGGTTGAGATCCTTCAGCGAAAGGAGGTACTGACTCTCCAAGAGACGATGCCCCTCGGCATCCTCTAGGTCGTAACTCATACGGCAATACTGGGCACACGCACCTCTATTGGCACTTCGGCCTCGGCACGCCTCGGAGATGAAGCAACGACCGCTATAGGAGACGCAAAGGGCACCATGGATAAAACTCTCCACCCGAATGCTCAGCCCCTCCAGAAGCTTAGGCAGCTCGGCACTACTCAATTCGCGTGCCAGCACCACCTGCTCCATGCCCAACGCCTCCATCAATGCCAATTGGCCATGGCTCGCATTGTGGCACTGCGTACTAGAGTGGAGCGGAATGGGCGGCATGCCCTCCGCCATCAGCAAACCCATATCCTGCACGATCAAAGCATCGGCCCCCACCCGATAGAGCTCCCCCGCCAAAGCCACAGCCTCCTCCAATTGGTCATCAGTGAGAATGGTATTTAGTGCCACATAGACCTTCGCCCCCACCGAATGTGCCTCATAGCAAAGCGAGCCGATATCCTCAAGGGATACCCCCGCACTGCTACGAGCCCCAAACTTGGGTGCCCCAATATAAACCGCATCTGCCCCAGCAGAGAGCGCCACCCGACCTCCCTCTAGAGATGAGGCCGGCGACAGTAATTCAATAGCCCTTGTCATACCACAAAGATACCCATTTTGAATCGGTTGCACGAAGGTGTTCAGCACCCCTCCAGGGGTTACGCATTAGAAGTTAATGACCCTATAAAATAGGAGGAAGCAGTGGCTCAAAAAGCCCATTTATAACGAACTGATATTCAACACCATATAAAAGCAAAAATTGAGTTGCAACTAAGCGATCGGCGAGTTGCAACAAAGCAAATGCCGAGTTGCAACAAAGCAAATGCTTAGTTGCAACTAAACTTTTGACCACTTAGCTGTTGTTTTTTTTAGGTTGTTGTACGAAGGCTATCTGCCCCCTTTTTTGTGGTATGGATTTGTCCTTGGAGGTTAGTTATGCACTCCGTGCAACAGCCTCCTTATCCATAGATGCCCCAATTAATACCACTCACAAGACTATTCTAATGCGGTAACCCCTGAGCACCCCTCAATTCCACAGGATGAGGTTTTATCTGAGATAATAGGTAAGTATATGGAAAGCTATAAAAATAATGTCCAAGCAGTTTTATTTATGCTCTTATTTAGTTCAGTTATTTCATTCAAGAGACTTTCAAAGCTTGGTGTCTCTTCGTAAATCATATCTCGAGACATGGCAATGTAATCTGATCTCCACTCATCAAGAACTGCTTTCGGTGGTACAATAGATAACGTCTGTGGAGCAAGTGTTAGGTAGTCAAAACCTTTTAGTCCTATAAACATACCACGATGCTGCACTATTTAGGCGTATAACGTTGGATCACTTAAAGCTCTTGTGGCGATTTCTGTCTTAGAAATCTTGTAGACATCGTATAGGTGTCTACTCATTCTTTCGGATCTGATTGAGGAAAACTCCTTCTTTGCGAACTCTTCGTGTAGCAGACAAAGTTTCTCTATAAATGTTCGTTCAGGACTGACAGCTAAGACCTTAAACTCCTTTTGCACAAATAGTGTATTAGGCATATACTGCTCAATCCACGAATTAGTCGTTACACTTTCTAAAGGCTCTGACATAGAGCGTCCGCTTACTTCTATTTTAACAACAGGTTTGAGATAATCAGTCTCCTCGAAAAAAAGTGACTCATAGGCAACCTCTATCACCTCAGGATCTGTAGTGGAAATAGAGGTGACATTGACAGTTACTTCAAAAAGCGAGGGGTCAATTGATAGACTTGCTAACGCTTTCTCCAAATCAGCCTTTAGCTTTTCTCTTGTAAAAGAGCATGAGGCTCTTCTTAGCTTGTCACTTATCTGTGTTTTAGAGAGCTGACCGGCAAACCCTAAATACTCACGATTAATAGCAATATCAATATCTTCAGAAAAGCGTTTAATCAGATTCCAACATTTACTTAGCGAAGTACCACCCTTGAAAGAGAGCTGATCTGCATAGTGTAAGGAAAATAGAGCTCGAAGTACCATCGTTACCCACCAGTCTTTCTCTATTACACTAAGAGGGATATCACCAATTCGTGGCCTGACAATTTCCAGTACTTCTCTTTGCTCCTCTTTTGATAAGTCTGTAAATATCATTGTTCTCTCAGTCTGTTTAGTTCATCTTGTATCCATTGTGGAGCCAAGTGGATGTCCTTTTGGTACTCCTCCTCTGAAATTGAGCGGAGGTGTTTTTTTAGAATGCTCTTATGCTCCTCCGTTAGATTACCTTGCCCAATCTCTCTTAAGGCAAAAACAAGCATACGTACCAACTCTGAAGTGTATGCAAAATTGTTCATGTCATTAGACCTTTTCAATTGAATGCCCCGACCCTTTCCCAGCTTTATTGTTCGTGGTGATCCATTGGTGACATACACTACATTCATTGGGATTTGAGTCGAAAGACCCAATTTATTTAGGACATAAGCACCAGAGGGTATAAGGGTGAGCTTGTCCCTTTCTTCAATTATCCTAGCCACCTCCTCAATAGAAGGATAAATGATACCTGTCCCCCACTTGACATCCATCTTAGGATAATAATAGAGCCCTTGAGCCAGCCTCACAAGATAACCCTCCTTGGTCATGCGACTAAGCACCTGTCTTATAGCGGTACTATCGCCATAAGATGCAAACTGATTAGGGTAAAGTATCGACCCTTCACCAGAATGAATAACAGCCTCTTTGATAAGCTGGTGTGTACTTTTTAATTGCTTTCCCATGTCACAAATATAGCTCATATTTGTGACGCAACAAAATATTAGGCTACCCTTCTCTCTCCCCCAAACAAAAAATAGGTTGTGCAGGAATACCCACACAACCTATATCTATTTATATCGTAAGCTCTACTTGGTGAGCCAGCGGTAGGCGTTGGTGAACATGGTGAACCATGGGGTCACTTCGTCCGAACGCTCCTCGGGGTAGTAGCCGCACTGCCATGGGAAGATGCTTCGCTCGGGGTGTGGCATCATCGCCAAATGACGGCCATCGGCACTTGAGAGTGCAGCGATGCCAGCTGGAGAACCATTGGGATTGGCAGGATACTCCTCATAAGCATACTGAGCTGCGATATGGTACTTCGATAGGTCGTAAGACAGGTCGAAGCGACCCTCGCCGTGTGCCACCCAGCAACCCATTGTGGTACCCGCCAGTGAGTGGAGGAATACCGAGTTATTCTCTGGGATCGTCAGTGACACAAAGGCACTCTCAAACTTACCAGAAGCATTGTGTGCCATACGGTGCTTCTCCTCGTGCTCAGGATAGAGCAGCCCCAGCTCCGCCATCAACTGACAACCATTGCAGATACCGAGCGAAAGCGTATCCTTACGGGCATAGAAGCGGTCGAGTGCTTGGCGAGCCTTAGCATTGTACTTGAAGCCAGCCGCCCATCCCTTGGCACTGCCCAATACATCGGAGTGCGAGAATCCACCGCAGAAGACGATCAATTGCACCCCCTCCAGCGTCTCACGCCCACTCATCAGGTCGGTCATGTGCACATCCTTCACATCAAAACCAGCAAGATAGAGGGCATAAGCCATCTCACGCTCGCCATTCGTTCCCTTATCACGGATAATGGCAGCTGTCACCCCACTCCGCTTCTCCTCACGCTTTGGACGGACAAATGAGAGCCCTTCTGCAAAGTGATACTTCAGAGGTTGGCGACCACGGTTTTTTGCCCTAAATGCCGCATTCTCAGGAGTAGTCTGATGCTTCTCCAAAGCATCGGTGGCCACACTCCAGCGGTCGAGCAGATCCTGCATATCCAGCTCCAGGTCGAGGTCCTGACTCTTAATCACCAGCGTAGGCGTCTCGGTAGTCGTTGCCACTGGCAAATAGCATACTCCCTCACCATCCAGATAGCGCTCCAACGCCTCCGACTGAGTAGTAAAGAGCAATAGACCTGGATTCTCCGCAAAGAGTGCCTTGGCGATTGGTCTATTCGGTGCCTCCACCCTCAGACCGCCACGAGCATTGCCTAGCATCATCTCCACCAGTGCGGTAATCACACCACCCGCCGAGATATCGTGCACCGCCTGCACCAGTCCGTGTGCCATAGCCCCTTGGATGGCCTCAAAGCCCTTCACAAAATAGTCGGGATTGGCAATATCTGGCACCTCAGCTCCCACCTTACCGAGCGTCTGATAAAGGGCAGAGCCACCTAGGCAACCAGGCATAAAGGAGAGATCCACTTGGTAAATCGTCCCCTTGCCATTCCACACCTGTGGTACAATCTTCTGCACATCCGACACCTCACCAGCGGCAGAGACAATCAGCGTCCCTGGCGAAAGCACCTTGTGCCCACCAGGATACTTCTGCGTCATCGAGAGCGAATCCTTACCGGTAGGGATATTGACCCCAATCGCCTTGGCAAAGTCACTCGCCGCCTCCACAGCTGCATAAAGGCGAGCATTCTCACCATCATTGCGGCAAGGCCACATCCAGTTGGCCGAGAGCGATACCGACTTCAACCCCTCCTTGAGTGGAGCACCGATCAGATTGGTCAGTGCCTCCGCGATCGCTACACGCGAACCGGCTGGAGCATCCACCAATGCCACCTGAGGAGCGTGACCAATCGACGTAGCAATACCTGCCCTACCCTCATAATCGAGTGCCACAGCACCGAGGTCAGAGAGCGGTAGCTGCAGTGGTCCAGCAGTCTGTTGGCGTGCCACCTTGCCCGTTACCGAGCGGTCCACCTTATTGGTGAGCCAATCCTTATTGCCTACCGCCTCTAGCGACAGTACATTGTAGAGGTTTTCCACAAAGCGGTCGGCTGAAAGCTCCTCTTCCCGTGGCTCACTAAAGCTTTGCTCGCGCGTGGTATCGGTCATAATCGTCTTAGGAGCCGAACCAAAGAGATGCTCCAGCTTCAGATCAAAAGGCTTTGACCCATCCTCAGCAATAAAGGATAGCTCCTTATCGCCCGTCGCCTCACCCACCACATAAAATGGTGCCTTCTCACGCTCCGCAATACGCCGTAGTCCCTCAATATCGCCCGACTTCACCAGTAGTCCCATACGCTCCTGGCTCTCATTGGAGATGATCTCCTTAGCCGAAAGAGATGGGTCGCCGATAGGCAACTTATCGAGGTAGATTCTACCCCCCTCCGTCTCCACCAACTCGCTCAGACAGTTGAGGTGACCCCCCGCTCCATGGTCGTGGATCGAGACAATCGGATTGATATCTCCCTCCGCCATTGCCCTAATCACATTGGCAGCACGCTTCTGCATCTCAGGGTTGGAGCGCTGAATAGCATTCAGTTCAATCGCATCTTCGTACTGACCCGTATTGACCGAGGAGACCGCTCCTCCGCCCATACCGATGCGGTAGTTATCACCCCCCATCACCACCATCTTATCGCCTGCCGAGGCCTCTCCCTTCAGGGCATCACGCTCCTGAGCATAGCCCACGCCACCAGCCAGCATGATCACCTTGTCGTAGCCCCAGAGCTCCTCACCCTCCTGATGCTCAAAGGTGAGCACCGAACCGGTGATCAAAGGCTGACCATACTTATTACCAAAGTCACTCGCCCCATTGCTCGCCTTGGTGAGCAACTCCTGAGGCGTCTGATAGAGCCAAGGACGGGCTGAGATACCCTCCTCCCATCGCTTTTGGCTCTCGCGAGTGTAAGGGGTCATGTAGACCGCCGTGCCTGCCAAGGGCAAGCTCGCCTTACCCCCTGCCAAACGGTCGCGAATCTCTCCACCCGAGCCAGTCGCCGCACCATTGAAAGGCTCCACAGTGGTAGGGAAGTTGTGGGTCTCCGCCTTGAGCGAAAGCACCGACTTCACTTTTTTGGTACGGAAAAAGTCGGGACCAGCCGCATCACGAGGGGCAAAGATCTCCACCTCCGGACCGCTATTGAAAGCCACATTATCCTTGTAAGCCGAAACCAGATTATTGGGGTGCTCCTTGGAGGTCTCTTTGATCATCTGGAAGAGCGAACGCCCTTTCTCCTCGCCATCAATCACAAAGGTACCACCAAAGATCTTGTGCCGACAGTGCTCCGAATTGACCTGCGAAAAACCAAAGAGCTCGCTATCGGTCAAAGGCCTACCCAGCTCCTTTGCCACCCCCTCCAGGTACGCCACTTCCTCCTCACTCAGTGCCAAGCCCTCCGCCTCATTGTAGGATCGGATATCCTGCACCTCAATCACCTGCTCAGGGCTATCGGCACCTCTAAAGATGTTGGTGCCCAGCCCCTCATACTTCCGAAGAAGCATCCTATCAAAAGGGGTATCGGCAGTGGCGGGTGTATAAAACTCAATGCGGTCAATCCCTAGGCGATAGCCTAAGTCCATATTCTGAGTAATCTCCACCGCCGTGGTACTCCAAGGGGTCACCATCTCCGCCCTAGGCCCCACATAGTAGCCAGTAAGCGTATCCACAGGTACCTCCTTTGCGTCGCCAAATAACCACGACAAAGCCGCCGCGTCCGCACCCTCAATCGGCTGCGTGTGCCGCACTGCATAGACCAAGCCATCACTCCCTTGATAATAGGTCACTCTCTTCATCTCTCTGCTCTCTATATAATAAGGTGTATACTTCCGAATAGTACCACAAATTTACCCAAAATATACCAAACCCTCCCTATCCCCTCCCGCCCCTCAATTCCGCAGGCTGAGTTTTTATTGCTTTAGTCGGGTACTTATTGATTGTTTTTTCTTGTGTCCCGACTTTTTTAGCAGACTAAAGGCTTTATGTAGAGGTCTGCGTATTCTCTATTTATCTCTTTATGATGTATTCATTGCGTTGTTTTGTGTAAATCCTACGTCTTTTGGCACTCCTATTGCCATCTTAAGATGCCATTGTCTTAAAGTGGTCATGTGCTTGTCTTGCCTGTCTATCAGCCTTCTCCTACCCATCGCACATCTGTTCTACATACCATCGCTGTAAAGCTGTTGCCC
>NZ_AQVC01000059.1 GCF_000372405.1 Porphyromonas somerae DSM 23386
GGGGTGCCTCTGACACTCCTCTATATCTCACCAAAATGGAGCTCCTAACTAACCGAAAACTGAGATGCAACTAAGCTTTTGCTTAGTTGCATCTCGTCATTTGCTTAGTTGCATCTCGCCGATCGCTTAGTTGCAACTCAACTTTTGCTCCGATATAGCACCTGGTTCCCTACGTGCAACTTGCCCTCATCTTTTGTGAGACTGTTGCACGAAGGCGATCTGCTGCGCCTAGGCTTCCGTAAGGATGCCAAGGCACATAAAGTTGCTTTCGGGATTCGGACTCGGTCACGTACGTGAGTACGCTCCCAGCGCCCTCACCCTCAGCACCTTGCATATCATCCTTCGTTCAAAGTCTCAGCACATTTGAATCAAATGTGCGAGAATGGCACTTCGTGCAATATTGTCGTCATTTGGGATTGGTGGGGGCATACGATTATACATAAAAAGAAGAGACCCAGGGCTAGTAGTCCTGGGTCTCTGCATATATGGGGGCTGGAGATTAGAAGGCGTATCCAGCGGTGACCATCAAGGTATTGGCTGAGTAGGTACGGAACCCTAATTGGTACCCTAGGTCTAGGTGTACACCATAGAGCTTTCCGCCGATACCGAAGCCTAGCGAGTGGTCGCGAAGGGTGTGGTAGTCATACCCTAGTCGGAGGTCGAGTAGCTGATTGTAGCTATACTCTAGCCCCACACCTGCAGCTCGGTAGTTGGCGGGGCCCTCCTTTAGGGTGCCTCTTGCTCCGAGTATCAGGGTAAGCTGGTGCTTCTCGGCTAGTGATAGGGTTTGGTCGGTAGAGAGCTCCAGTGTGGGCTGTATTGTGTAGCTATCGTTACTAGCTCTGTAGCGTAGGGGAGCACCGACACCATCTATGATGGCGTGCAGACCGTATTCCACTCCTTTTCCGAAGAGGGTATATTGATTGAGGTAACTCACTCCTGCACCAAATAGATAGGTCTCTGCCTCTATTTGAAGAGCTGTGCGGTGGTAGCTTCCTTTCGCAAAGAGGCCCCAGTGCTCTACAGCATAGGCATATCCTAGGTCAGCACTCAGGCTATAGGGTCTGAAGGAGCTCTCCACCTTTTCGCCTGGCATTCCCTCCACCTCTATCTTAAGACCACCTGAGTAGCGTCCGCCCACAAAGAGTGCGTGAGAAGGGGCAAAAGACCATGCTCCCGAGAGGGTGTACTGCAACTCTCTGCCGAACTCTAGCTTAGGGAAAATCTCAATGTTGCCATCCACTTGAAAGGTAGCTCCATTGGCTAGAAAAGCGGTAGGATTGGTATAGAGATACATATCCTTGGCACCAGCGCCATGCACTTTACCGAGTGCGAGGGTGCGTGCGCTAGTATTGCCCTCTAGGAGAGGGAGTGGCGAGCCTTGCCCCATTGCAAGGGTGGTGCCTAGAAGGGCGAGGGCAACGATGTATAATATTCGCTTCATATTATTCTGCTTCAATAGTCATTATTTCTTTACAATGGTTCGGATGGTCTTACCGAGATGTATGCGGTAGACTCCTGGGGTGAGCTTCTTGAGATTGACATGAGAGATGCCATCCTTGTCGCGGTCAATATACTGACGGTGTACTAGCTCCCCTCTCAGCGTGGTGATGATCACCTCGCGAGGCATGGCAGTATCGGTACCTGTCTGGATATTGAGTACCCCTTCGGTAGGCACCGGATAGAGGATAAAGGTACCCCCTGCTTCTCTAGCTGCTTCGGAGCTACCCACCACCTTTACGGTGAAGCCACTGGTGAATTCTTTGGTGCCATCCGATACGATGATCTGCACCATAGTGCTACCCACCTTCTTTGGGGTGATCTCTAGCTTGGTAGTGCCAGGGATGATACGCACAGTGGCGATGGTGCTATCGCTTGTCTTGGCTGCGTATGAGAGTTTTAGTCCACTGGGAGATTCAAACTTATCGGATAGCTCTACCTGCATAGGCTCTGCATAGCGGCCAATAGATACCGTCCCAAAGTCGGCGATCTTCTTGACCGGTTCGTAGTTCACCACTTTATAGGTGAGCTCAGTAGTGGAGACCTTACCTAGTTCATCCTCCAGTACAATCGGCAGAGTGTACTCCCCTAGCTCGATATCAGAGATGAGGAAGAGTAGCTCGATGCTATTCTCCTTGACCGTTGCCTTGACCCCAGCCTGCTCTATCGCCTCCTTCACGCTCCATTTGTGCCCATCCTCATCCTTGATCTCAAGTGTTAGGTTGTAGAAAGGAAGGCTCTTGGAGAGCACCACAGGCAGTGTGGCAGGGAGGTTGGTGATGGCTGGTGCGTGGTTCTCCTTTGTGGTAAAGTCTGCACTCTTCTTAGAGGAGTGTCCCCAGCGGTCCTTTGCCTCAATCTCTAGGTGGTACTTGGTGCCATCCTCTAGCTTCTCAAAGGTGTATTCAATGGCTGTACCCTCTTTATGCTCATAGTTGGGCACAGTGATGGTGATTGGCTCCTTGCCCTCTGTGGTGAGCGTGAGGAGATAGCTACTAGCGAGCTGGTCGATGGCATCACCATCCTTGGCGGGTAGCCAGCTGATGGTCGCCTTTTGATAGCCCACTTCACCGAGTGTGATCTCTGACATCACTGGAGCCTCTCCCTTATCCTCCTCGAGTGCACGAGCCGCATCGATATAGCCCGCGCCGAGCCAATCTCTCCACTTATTATCGTGCTTGGCACGGAAGTCGATGGTCTTGGTGGCGGTGAGTAGACGCTTCTTGAGCATCTCGCTGGTAAACCCTTGCTTACCAAACTTGGAGATCACCAATGCTGCAATACCAGTGACGTGAGGGGTTGCCATTGAGGTCCCCTGCTGGTAGCTGTACTTATCATTGCCAGGGAATTGGAAGTCCCTACCAGTGAGGTTGGTGCCAGGCACTCTCATATAGAGGAAAGAATCGGTGATGGTGCTGAGGATACCACCTTGCAGGCGCGTAGGGGCATCGAGCGTACCACCGGGTGCCATAATATCTACCCAATCACCGATATTACTGTAGGAGGTGCATTGGAAGTCGGCACCAAAGGCAGCCACCGCCACTACCGAGTCGTAGCAGCCAGGGAATACGAGGTCGTTTTTGAGTCCCTCATTACCCGAGGCAAAGATGACCACACCCCCTTTCATTAGGGCGTTGGGCTTTTGCTCCTTGGTCTGTGGGTCTACTCCCGCATTATCTACAAAGTATTGGATCGCATCTTTGATTACAGGGTAGTCGTTATTGAACCTTTGATCATCAAAGCCCCACGAGCAATTGGCAATCGTAGCACCATGCTCCACCGCCCATTGGAAACCCTTGGCGATGTCGTTGATAGGAGCTGAATGTCGCTCTCCCTCTGGGTAGTTGTCTCTATTGAATATCTGGATGCTCATCAGGCGTACACCCGAATCTGGTGTGCCGTCGCCACCAGCGATACCAGAGACGCCGATGCCGTTGTTATTGCGTGCGGCGATGGTACCAGCTACGTGAGTACCGTGGAATCCAGGTGTGATATAGGGGGAGTTAGCTACAAAATTGTAGCCATAGGTGCCTGGCTCCTCTGGATTGTACCACAGGCTGCCTTGGAGGTCTTCGTGATTGCCATCGATACCCGAGTCAATGATGGCAACGATCACCTCCTTTTTACCAGTCTCTACCTCCCACGCCTTGAATAGGTTGATATCAGCACCAGCTAAAAAGAAGGGGTCATTGCTGCTTCCCTCATTTTGGTAATGCCACTGATAGGGGAGAAGGGGGTCGGGATTGGTAAACTTCGCGTACCCTTGGTTGTAAGTCTCACCACCGGCACGGAGGCTTGGAGCAGACTGGTAAGTAGCTGCGGTCTGAGTGGCATACTTATTACCGTGAGCCACCTCCACTAGCGAACTCTTCTGTAGCTCAGTAAGTGCTTGAGAGAGGTCGGTAGAGGGGTCAAAACTTACCTTGTACCAGCGATCCAATCCCGCCTCACGCTGTAGTGCTTCGTAAGCACCACCAATCGTAAAGATCGGCTCGAGCTTCACCTCATCGGTAAGGCTACGTAGCTGATTGCCTAGTAGGCCTCGTAGCTCGCTCTCAGATGAGTGATCGGCAGAAGCCTTGAGCTTCACAATCGCCTCCCCTGGCACCATATTAGGTGCTAGGGTGAGGTCGGGTGCCGCCTCTGTGTCGGGCATCTCTCCTCTTTGGAGTGCCTCTCTTTGGCAGCTCGTGGAGAGTAGTAGCAGTAGGGTGAGCCACCAGCTCAGTCTATATTGTATTGATTTCATAATCCTATTGATATGTCGTAATGATTAATCCTGACGTTTGTTGTTGCGAGCTGTTTCAGCTGTTTTGGCATTACGGAAGTAGGCTACCTGTACGCTATCCTCTCCAGGGGCAATGAAGATGACGTCGTCGCCCTTGGTGAAGTAGGTCCAGCCATACTCTCCTCTGTCGGTATGAGCTAGTTCGTACCCCTTTTTCTTTGCCAATTCAACTACCTCTGGCTTGAGATTCCAAGCTCCAGTCCAGTCATGGCGGGTAAAGAACTTCTTATAGCCCTTGTACATATCGATACGCTGACCGATCGCTCCGGCATTCTCCTTAGTGGCAGTGACGTTGTAGTCCTTACCATAGTTGTCCATTCCTGGGATGAGGAAGTTGTAGAGCGTAGAGATGAGGTCGCCCTCCTTCGCGGTATCACGGTGTACATTTTCAAATTGTACATACTCATAAAGGTGAGTGTAGCCCTCCACATCACTCTTCTTGCAGAATGGATAACCATCGTCTTCGCCAGTCATTAGCCTAAAGCCACGGCCCTTTTCAAACGCCTCCACTTGCTCGAACTGAATGGCAGGGTCGCGGAAAGTATCTAGTCGGTCGGTAGGGAATTCAGTCATAATCGCACCGACATCATCGGGATCAATCTTTTTAGGAAGAGAGATGGTGATTCTAGCCGCCTTAGGATAGGCATAGTGCATTTGCTGGCTATGTTTATAGAAGACCTTAGCCTCGTATTGGAGGAGTGCGGCAAGGTCGTTTTTAACCCATATCTCACCTCCTCTTGGGTCTTCGCCACCCTTGAAAAAGCCCTTAGAAGAGAGATAGGTAGCCACATCTTCCTGGCTAAACTCAGTGCCCTCTACCCCGACTATGTGCATAGCAAATACCTTGTTTTTATCAGAGTTGTTGTATTGATAAACTAGGTACTTAGCCCGCTGTGCATCGGTGGCGAAGAAGTCGTCCTTAGTCCAGGTGGCATCCTTACGGGTCATCTGCTTCTTTACAAAGTCCATCGCATCATCGTCCCATACGTTGGCATTGATCAGCTCGGTGTCCTGTTGGAGACCCACCTCCTGAGCATACGCCTCCACATCGGCACGGGTCATATCGGGTAGTAGCTTAAAGTCTGGGAATAGACGGACACCCACTTGGCGGATACGCAAGGTGGCACTCTCGCCATAGCTGAGTGCGATATAGACCTCACGGGGGTTGGGGTCGACGGATGGCTGTACCATTACCTTCAGGCTCTTGCTATCGCTACTCTTCTCTGCGGTGAGCCATGGACTCTCCTCCGAGAGGGTATAGCTCCAGTCGTTGCCACTGGCAATTACAGGGATGATTAGTTCGCCGCCTTCGCTACCAACATCCCATGATGTTTTCTCTACGGCGAGTGTCTTGAGGGTGCTTGACTGAGTCACCTTTATCTCCTTACGGAGTCCACGAAGGGTGATGGTGACTTTGGTCTCTAGCTTCTTGCCGGTGTGGTTCTCCTCGGCAGTTAGCTTAACGCCATCCTTCACCTTCTCCACCTTGAGCCAATCGCTCTTAGGTCCTTGCTCAATAGACCACTGGTCGTCTGTGGTGATGACACCTACTTCGAGCGAACCACCAGCCTGTGTAAATGTGATAAGGCTAGTCGGTAAGTCGAGCGAAAGCACATCGGGTTCCTCCTGCTGCTTACAGCTAGTGGCTAATAGTGCCACGAGCCCGAGGAGCAAATATAGTCGTTGGATTGTCTTATTCATATAGTGTCGCCTATTTATCTTTCCCATCCTTCGTTTTGGATGAGCTTGTGATTGATCTTAAATAGTACTTGAGGAATACCCCACACAAAGCGGTAGTCACCAGCTGGGATATTGAGATGAAGGTCGTACTCTTTATTGAGTACCTCTCGCTCTTGAGGGTCGTGACGATTGACTCCCATACCCCACCTGCGGAGGTCCCAAAGGCGGAAGCCCTCGAAAGCGAGCTCGCGGGTACGCTCATCACGGATCTCCTGCTGTAGGTCGGTGCCAAAGAGGTCTACGCTCTCCAGCCCTCTGGATACCTTGAGCTGATTGAGGTAGTCTAGAGCCTTGGCATTATCGCCACTCTCATAGGCCGCCTCAGCTGCAATCAGTACCTGCTCGGCATAGCGGAAAGGCTTTGGTGCCTGTAGCCCATTAGGGACATAGCCACCCCACACTTGGCTATCGAGGTCGGAGTAGGCTTTATTACCCTTAAACTTAGAGACTACCCATACCACGTCCTGAGAGGTGCGACCGTAGTCGGCAGGGGAGATAACGGTCATGGCCTCCTCAAAGTACACCTTACGGCGGAGGTCACCCTCCTGATAGAATTCCTTGAGCCAGCCGGCTGGAAGGAATGGAGGAGTATTGATCGCAATATCTCTGTGTTTATTCTCTCTCCACCATCTATTGGCCTCGAGGTTGGCACCGTAAAGACCGAGGGTACTTGGAAGTTCGTCGGGCTTACTGATAAATGGCTGATAGATCTGCTCCCGTCCGGTATCTTTGTGCCACATTGCCTCAATAGCCGTTACACCTGTGACATCCATCTCGTCGGGCTTAGTGAGGCTGTACCTCTGGCTATTGATCAGCTTCTCCGCAGTAGCGAGAGCCTCTGGCATCTTGCCCATATAGAGGTAGACACGCGACTTGAGTGCTGTAGCCACATCTTGCGAGATATAATCTGCCCCCTCAGCTCCTGGAGTAGAGGCGAGTAGCTCCTCAGCAAGTGTCAGCTCTTGAAGGATAAAGTCCCACACCTCCTTATTGCTGGCACGAGGGTACATCGTGAGAGGATCCACCTTTTTCACCAAAGGCACGCAGAGGTCGGTCGCGGCACTCTCCTCCTTGTAGGGTACGCCCCAGCGGATTGCTAGACTATAGTAATAAAAGGCTCTAGCAAAGTGAGCGTGCCCAGCGTAGGTATCGATGGTTGCCTTGGCTGCTTCGGGGTTCTGCTCCTTATTGATGTCGTAATTGCTTAGCCCATCGAGGAGCGTATTAGCATCGGCTAATGCCACATAGTAGGAGTGGTAAAGCCCATCAAAGGTGGCCTCATCGGCTCTCAGACTGTGCCAGCCGTGGAAGGCGCCGTAGCTATTGTGCATAATGTGCATATTGAGCATATCGGCCTGTACCTCCTGAGGTAGGGTGGCGGAACCACCAAAGAGCCTAGTGCGTAGCAATATTGTGGTGCCATTGTCCCATGCCTTCAGCCCATCCATATCGGCAAAAGACTTCTTGAGTGGGATATAGTCTAGTGGCTCTTTATCTAGATTGCACGATGCTAGGAGTAGCCCAAGCAGTGCTATAGAGATCACTCTGTATATATTATTTATCTTCATATTCTCCTGTATTTCTATCATTAGAAGCCTAATTCAAAATTAACGCTCACCTGCTTAGTATTTGGGTTAACTCCCATAGATACACTGTGATTGACCTCTGGGTCAATACCTTGGAACTTGGTAAAGGTGAGGAGGTTACGACCAGAGAAGAATATCCTTGCCGATTTGATCACCTCCTGACGCTCTATCCACTCACGTGGTAGGTCGTAGCCAATAGTGAGGTTTTTGAGTCGCATAAAGGAGGCATCTTCGATCAATCCACTATCAAGGTAAAGTGAAGCGTGCTGCTTATTCTTCTCTCTCTGGTAGGCTAGACTTGGGTAGTCGGCCTTATCGCCTGGTTGCTTCCAGTAGTTAAAGAGCCTACGGGAGGCATTGAAGTTGGTACTCTCAAAGTTGCGCACATTGGCGTCGCTCTCATAGTACTGACGGTCTACCGAGATCATGTGCTTGCCAAGAGCAAAGGCAAAGTTGGCACTCATGAAGAAGTTGCCATATCTACCCTCTAGTCCCCAACCACCAGTCATCGGAGTGAAGGCTGGGATATCGGTGTTTTGCTCTAGTGAAGCGGTGTACTCATCAGCGAGTTGATCGTGGTTCATCGTCTTCTTCATAGGGTCTACCCCAGGCTTAAACCACTCTGGGCGACCTGTCTCGCTATTCACCCCTTTGTAGATAGGCATGTAGAAAGTAACGGGCTTACCCACTTGGTAGGCAAGGGCAGTCCCTGGCTGCAAGAAGGAGTCGCGACCGCCAAAGAGAGAGATCACCTTGTCTCTATTGTAGTTGAAGTTGAGGAAGGCGGTGAGGTAGCCCTTCTTTGCCTTGATTAGGTCTAGATCGAGCTGAAGGTCGATACCTTGGTTGAGGTAAGCCCCTTCGTTTTGGAGGTTGTAAGAGTAGTCGTACTGCCCAATACCAAAGCCCGAAGTGAAGTCGAGAGGCACCTCGAATAGCATATCTGTGGTGAGCCTGTGGTAGTACTCTATGCTCAGCCCAATGCGGTCCAGCATCCTACTCTTGAAGCCCACGGTGAGCTTGCTCTGCTTCTCCCAGCTGAGGTCTGGGTTACCGGTATTGGCTAGTCCCAAGCCCATTTCGCCCTTGTACTGACCACTGCTACCAGCGTATGGCTCAGTGTAGTAGGGAGGAATAGAGGAGTTACCCTGTGTACCGTAGCTCGCCTTGAAGTCGAGCTCATCAAGCCACGCAACCTCTGAGAGGAAAGATTCATTCTTCGCCTTCCAAAGCAAACCAGCCGACCAGAAGGTGGCGTGTCGCTTATTCGGACCAAAGCGCGACGAGGCGTCGTTACGAATCACTAAGTCTACAAAGTAACGGTTGGTATAGTTGTAGGCAAACTGTCCGAAGAAGGAGAGGAAAGCATAAGAGAGGGTGCTCTCACTAAACGACTTGTCCTTGGTCACCATATTGAGTGAAAGGAGGTGGTCGTTTTTGATGCCCGCTCCCGAAGCAGAAAGCCCATCATCGTAGTAGTTGATGTACTCCTGACCGAGGAGGGTGGTCAGTCCGTGATCCCCTAGGTCGAAGTCGTAGGAGATGGTATTGGTGGTAGAGAAGTTGATCACCTGCCCAAAGGAGCGAGACGAAGAGCCGTTGCCGTATGCTTTGCGGTAGCTAGGCTTCACGCGTGCAAAATACTTGCTGTAGCCCATCTCCACACCCGCCATCGACCGAATAGTCAGATGCTTGATAGGGGTGATGGTGAGGTTACCATTGGCCGAGAGAAGGAAGTTCTGCGACTCTGCTGGCTTCTTATCAATCTCATACCCTGGGGTACCGATGCCCAGTACATCAATGTAGTCTAGCTCCTTGCCATTCTTATCGTAAGGCGATACGAAGGGGAGGTTGAGGGCACCCATACCGCCCAGTGCACTCTTAGGCCCTAGGGGTGAGGTTTGGGTCCAGTCGTAAGAGACATTGGTGTTGAGCCCTAGGCGGATATACTCATTGAGCTCAGAGCTAAGATTGAAACGCGCAAAGACTTTGTCGTACTTCGAGCCTTCGCGAAGACCCTTTTGCGACATTCCGCCACCCGAGAGGTAGTAGCTGGTCTTATTAGTACCGCCTGAGATAGAGAGGTCGCCTTGGTAAAGGGGTGCCTTCTGGTAAATATAATCGTACCAGCGGAAGTCGGTATTCCCGAAGTGCTCTGCCCTAAAGGCGTCCCACTTCTCTTGGCTCTCAAAGAGACCTGTCTCTACATAGTACCTACCTAGCTCCTCGCCAGTCATCAGCTGGTCGAAGTAAGAGGTATTGGCAAGTGTAGAGACGCCATACTGCCCACGCACATTGATTGCAGCACGCTCCCCCTGCTTGCCTCGCTTAGAGGTGATGTAAACAACACCATTCGCAGCCCTCGCACCATAGATAGAGGTGGCGGAAGCATCCTTTAGGAATTGCATGCTCTCAAAGTCATTGGGGTTCATTGCACGGATAGCAGCGGTGCTAATAGGCATACCATCGAGGATGAATAGTGGCCCCGTACCTGCTCCTAGCGACCCTTGTCCGTGGAGGGCAAGGGAGAGCTGCTGAGAGGGCTCACCAGAGTTGGAGTAAACTTGCAGACCAGAAACCTTACCCTGAATAGCATCCAGAGGGTTGGCATTGGGCTTGCTAGAGAGCTCCTTGGCACTGATCTTCACCACCGAAGCGGAGGTATTGGTGATCTTACGGGTCATATACCCGATCACCACCACATCGTCCAGTACTTCACTATCTACCTGGAGGTGTACCTCCATGCCATTCTGTGCCGGTAGCTCTACCGTCTTATACCCCACATAGGAGATAATAATTACATCACCTGCTTTGACAGGGAGGGTAAACTGACCATCCAGGTTGGTGGTAGTTCCCTTGGAGGGGTCTGCCTTGGCACGTACCGTCGCACCAATTACTGGCTCACCCAGTTCGTCATATACAAGTCCCCTGATGCCCGAAGTCGTCTGTGCCGAAAGTCCGATCACAGCTAGTAGACTTATCAATAGGAGACAGTACCAGCGTCTGTGTCTCATAAAAATTATTCGAAATGATATATGTTTGTTGTTTATAATAGTTGTGTATAATACTCTGCCGTCACTTGCACCCTTTTGTGGATGCATAGCTCATTCTCTAGGCTGACCAATCTTTGTTGGTCAGTGGAGCGATGGTGCCCCTTGAAGGCACTCAGTATAGGTTAGTCGTAAAAAGCGAATAGTCGAGGATTTGGGATACCTCTAGCGTGGCGTGGATATTGTACCCACACCTTAATTTATCTATTACAGAGCAAATAAGCATCCTGCCGCTTGATTTGTCGCCACAGAAAGTCTATTGTCTTGACCTGAAGGATAAACATCCTTGATTCCATCGGCCCAATCATTTTGATTTATTCGCTAAAGATAATGTAAACATTTGAATCAATGCCCAAATATACTATATATTTTTAATATGCAACCCATATTACCATAATAAATGCTTTTGCACTCTTTAATAGACTTAATATATATAAGAAGCAAGGCGGGCGTGGCGACCCTATAAATGGAGTCCTTGCCCGAGATCACCCTGCCCTTTTCGGATAGGTCAGACAAGTCAGATAGGTCGGACGCCATGGAGCACCCTGGCGGGTGCTTTTGGGGGAGCCCCTATCTAACAAAAAACTGAGTTGCAACTAAGCTTTTGCTTTGTTGCAACTCGTCATTTGCTTAGTTGCATCTCGCCGATCGCTTAGTTGCAACTCAATTTTCGCCCGGATACGGGAGGGGTTGAGAAGGGGGCAAGGTGCCTTATCGGACGGGTCGGACAAGTCGGACACGTCGGACGACATGGAGCACCCGATAGGGTGCCATTCAGCTAGCCCCTGGTCAAGGCTCGTAGAGCCGAAGACCAGCGGGTGTTGAGTGGTCAAAAACCTACGACCCTTGTGGTCGCACAAGCCTATCCAAGTGCGACTGTGGTTTCCTGAAAAAGGTTGACTCGGTTAATGTTACGTTGTTATTAATCCTGCTTTATGTTGACTTTCTAGCCTTTAGTCCTGTGAGGGGTTGACTGGAGGGCGTAGCCCGGAAGGAAACCCCTCACAGGACTAAAGGTACCAAAACTTGGGCACCTATCCTATTTTTTGATTTTCAAGGTACTCCTCTCTATAGCTTTTCCACCTCTTGGGGATTTTCCCTTTGCACTTTGAGGCTTCAACAGGTGTCTTATAGTCGAGACTCATGTGAGGCCTT
>NZ_AQVC01000060.1 GCF_000372405.1 Porphyromonas somerae DSM 23386
ATCACTCACTCGTGGTTCAGAGAAATCCAAGACCTTCTTCTCAGTAGGTTATCTAAACGACCAAGGCTATGTTATCAAGAACGCCTTCGACCGTATCTCTTCTCGCCTATCTTATGAGACTGAGATGTACGATTGGTTAAAGCTTACTGCAAGCTCACTGATCTCATATACACAAGGTAACTTCGGTAATGAGTCTAGTAATGCTTTCTCCAACGTATTCAACTTCACCCGCAACATCGCTCCAATCTACCCAGTCTATGCACACGACAAAGATGGTAAGATTATGATGGATAAAGAGACTGGTGAAAAGATCTATGATACTGGTGATGCCCGTCCTGGAATCAATGGTGCGAGAAAGTATTCTGGTGGTAAGAACATCATAGGTGAGTCTGAACTAAATAGAGATAACTATAGAAGTCTCTATATCAACCAAACTGCAAGGGCAGACATTGACTTTGGTGCAGGTTTCAAATTCAATACGACCTTCAACTACTACCAAAACAATGACCTCACCAATTACTTTATCAACCCAAGAATGGGTGACGGTAAGGACTACAGAGGTATCCTTGAGAAGAACTTTGACAACTATACCACAATAAACTGGAACCAAGTGCTTACTTATGACGCTAAATTTGGCGACTTCTCTATGCAAGCTTTACTTGGTCACGAGTTCTACAAGTGGAACCTAAAGCACACTTACGGCTCTAAGAAGAATACCATTATTCCAACCAGTCTTGAGTTCAACACCTTTGGTGAGACAACCGACCTAATCTCTTACGAGCGCAACTACAATGTAGAGGGTTTCTTCACTCAATTTACAGGTAACTTCTATGAGAAGTACTACCTCTCAGCTTCACTCCGTCTTGACGGTTCATCCGTATTCGCACCTGACAAGCGCTGGGGTACCTTCTGGAGCCTTGGTGGATCATGGCGTGCATCAGAGGAGGAGTTCTTGAAGGATAATAACACCATCAGCAATCTTAAGCTACGTGCAAGTATCGGACAGCAAGGAAACGATAACCTACTTGATAATGATGGCTACCGCATGTACACTCCATACCAAAACCTTTATGGTTATGAGTCAGACGGAAGCAATGTTAGTATCTCCAATAAATTTAAGGGCAATCCTGACATCACTTGGGAGAAGAACCTTAATCTAAGCCTTGGTCTTGAGTTTGGACTATTCCAAGATAGACTGACTGGAGAGGTGGAGTTCTTTACTCGTAAGACCACCGACCTACTCTTCAATGAGCCACTAGAGCGTGGTACTGGTTTCCCATATATGCCAAAGAACATCGGTTCTATGAGAAATACAGGTGTTGAGTTCTCGCTTACTGGTAGAGTGGTATCTACCGAGAATGTACAGCTCACTCTAGGTGTGAATGGTATGACCTTTAGAAATAAGATCATAAGCCTACCAGAGCGCTTCAAAGAGAATGGTCTCTCTTCTGGCATTAGAATTCTTAAAGAGGGCGGTAGCATCAACGATATTTACCTAGTAAAATATGCTGGCGTCAATCCAGAGAATGGTGATGCGTTGTATGAGAAGTACAATGAGAAGGAGGATAAGTTTGATGTAGTCAATTACAAGAAACACTCTTCTACCCTTAAGGATCGCCAGTATGTAGGTCGTGTAAACCGTGACCTAGAGGGTGGTTTCTTCGCATCACTCAATGCTTATGGTGTGGACTTTGATATGCAATTTGCATACGGTATTGGTGGTAAGATGGTGGACTGGAACTACAGTAACCTCATGCATAATGGTTCAAACACTGCAGCAACTTTCCACAAGGATATCGCTAACAGATGGACTCCTGAGAATAAGAATACCGATGTCCCAAGACTTCAGAACCAAAGCTCTATGATCAAGACTTCAGATAGATTCATCACTGATGCTTCCTATCTATCTCTTCGCAGTGTAACACTTGGCTACACTCTACCAAGTGACATCACCGAGAAGATCAAGATAAAGGGCCTAAGACTATACGTATCTGCAGACAATGTATTTTTGCTATCTGCTAGGAAGGGACTGGATCCACGTACCTCATTTACAGGTAACCCAGATTCTAACCAACCTTCTGTAATTCGTGCTATATCAGGTGGTATCTCTATCTCACTGTAAGTAGCACCTGAGTAATTGATGACATTAATTAAATCAATGACAAACGAATATGAATAACATTAGCAAGATATTATTAACTCTACTCCTAGCTGGTGGGTTAGTAGCATGTGGCAACGACCGCATTACCGCCGACGTCTCTGAGTACTTGACTCAAGATCAAAAAGAGGAGTTAGTAAAAGACGATAAGACCTTTGCAAGTGACTTAAGAGGTGCACTCCTACAGTCTAATGCAAATAAGCTCCAAGGCGGTTGGGATAGCCACGATGACTTTGGTCTAAAAGCCTACCACATGACCTTTGACTTGATGGGCGAAGATGTGGTAGCCAAAGGACTGGACTGGTTCGATTGGGAGTACAATTACGTAACCGTAACCGCAAACACTCGTAGAGTGCGTACCTACTGGAACATGTGGTATGAGATCATTGCAAACTGCAACTCATTTATCAATGATGCTCCAGATCCAAGTGCAGATAATGCTCCATTCTATGCCTACAGAGGTATTGCTTACTGGCACTTAGCCAATTTCTACCAAGCTACTTACAAAGGGAACGAGAACAAAATGGCTGTGCCAATTATGCTTAAGGATACCGACGTAGACCTTGCCAGAAATACCGTAAAAGAGGTTTATGACCAAGCCATCAAAGACCTAACGATCGGCATTGAGCATTGTGCTGCAACCAAAGACGACCATACCGATATGGATAAGTATGTAGTGGCTGCTTACCTCGCAAAGCTATATGCTTGCATGGAGGATTGGGCAAATGTAGAAAAGTACGCCAAAATGGCGATTGAAGGTGGTAAGGATATCGTTCCTGAATTCCCACTTTCATGGAATGTGAATAATAGCGACGTCATTTGGGGATACGATGTTACTCCAGCGACGAGTACCTCATGGGCATCTTTCTACTCTCACATGGATCCAACTAATGGCAACTATTGTGGCCGTGGTCAGCGCAGACTGATTTACGCATGGCTGTACGATCAAATGCAAGACAATGATACAAGAAGACAGCTCTTCGTGAATCAGAAAGACTACCCAGAGATCGCAGTGGATTTCGTTGACAAAAAAACGGGTGAAAAGTATTACTACCCAGATTACACCTCTATGAAGTTTGTGGTTACCAATGCTGATAACCTTAACTCTGACTATATATTCTTGAGAGTGCAAGATCCAATATTGCTAGCAATCGAAGCTCAAAACGAGCTAGGCAAGACAGCCGAGGCAAAGAAAGCACTTGAAGAATTTGTAGGCAAGAGAGCTGAGGGCTACACTGCACCTGCAGATCAGAAGGCTCTAAGAGATGAAATTAGAATCCAACNTAGGATTGAGCTCTGGGGCGAAGGCAATGGTGTATGGGATATGAAGCGCTGGCACCTTAATGTAGATAGGAGCAAAACCTCTGTAAAGGGGACTCAATCTAATCATACCGAGTCAGCATTCACTTCTCTAGATCCTAACGCTATTGAATATATCCACTGTCTACCACAAAATCAACTGGATATCAATAAGAATCTACAGCAGGATCCAAGACCAACTAAGTAATGCTTAATCTTAAGCATTAAGCTTCTAAACAAGGGGGTATCGTAATCCGATACCCCCTTTTCATTTGTAGACTATCAAGGTTATAGCACTGTAACTGTAACTCTCCCAAAGCGGGCGTATTGTGGCGGTTTATTATTGTAGTCATCTTTGCGGTTGGAAGTTGTTCACGTATTAGATGACTACGATTTATGTTTAATCTAAATGAAAGCAATTGCTTGTTTCTGTTTATTAGTGGCGTTGACTTGAGGAAAGGGTTTGGAGGTTTGGAGGGAATCATTCGGAGAGATGGTCGTAATCCTTTAATTAACTCACCTTACAACGCCCGCAGGGGTTACGCATTAGAAAGGGCCGGCATCTCATCCTCGGCATATACTCGTCAAAGGAATTGATAGATCGGAAGGACCTCGGCAGTGCTCCCTCGTAAATAGGCACAGGTCGGAGAGGCAAAGCCCCAAACGATTTGTGTACAAGAGCATATTTTCCACCTTCCATGACCCCGGCTGAGGAATCAGACCTAGAATACATATTAGAAATTTGCGTGTATGAGATATTAAATCTACATTTGCATACAATGGTATGGCGGACTATGGATAAAATGAATCAGGTATTAATACCGAATGTAGATAAGGATGAACGGATTGGAAGCTCATTTAACCATCTGTTCCAAGTGATTAACGAGACACAAAAAACCAATTGCGATAAAGTCATTTGGGACTTCGGCGAGTGCAGTTTTTTACACCCATTCTTTTTAGCACCCCTAGGGATCTATAAAAAACAGTGTGGAAAAGAAATCACGCTCAAAAATGTCTCTCCTAATTTGAGAAGCTACTTTAATAGCGTGTCCTTTGAGGTACCCAAAGGGATTACGTCGGTCAAGGAATTGGAAGATTTGAGAATAGACTATCAACACAAAAGCTACATACCAATTTGTAGTGTCGCGAATCACGAAACGAACCTTGATAAAGTCCAAACTGTCATCCAAAGCATTATTGAGCAGCAAAGTGATGCAGACGCACGCATTAAAACACCATTATCCTACTTTTTAGGAGAACTATTCTGTAATATAGAGCAGCACTCCGATAGCAAGATTGCATACGTTTTTGCACAGACTTTGCCAAAGGATGGATTGATTAACCTTTGCATTGCTGACGAAGGTATCACTATATATGGTAGCTATGTAAAAACAGGAAGATATCTTGAAACGATTGGTAACAGTCACGCACTTGCACTGGATCTTGCAAAAGATGGACATTCAACCAAAGACCTCCCTGAAACTGAAAACAGAGGATATGGTATTTCATCAACACGAAAAATGCTAGTGGAAGGCTTAGTGGGTTCCTTCTTCATCTACTCGGGGAAAGCCTTCTATAGACATACTAGGCAGGAGGAGAGAACTGTTGAACTACCTGATGTGTTTAACTGGAAAGGGACGATAATATTTATGAAGGTACCAACTACTGTCCCAAAGGAATTTGACTATACAAAATACATATACTAACTAGCGAGAAGGAATAAACTTATGAAACAAATAATTAAATTAGCAGAATTGATAAGTACAGATATTCGCTCGCGAAACAATGCCAAGCGAATAACTGAAATCATTGATTGCGAGAAAGACTATCTACTTGACTTTACGGGAGTAGAGTTTATATCTCGCTCATTTTCGGATGAGCTCTGTAGCATTATTGATTCGTACAATAACATATCGGTCGATGAGGCATCAATGTCGGAAGAAGTTCATAGCATTTATAAGATAGTTAATGGCAGTAGGCAAACAAAAAAGAATAGGAAAAACACTGCGAGCAAGATTACGGTGCTGAAAACTCCAGAAGAAGTTTCCAGCTACTTTACCACCTTTTAACTATTTGATTTCCTGGAATAGGTTGTCCGACCCCTCCGCCGGGGTCGTAAAGGTGTTTTGCACCTTATTCACACAGGTCTTGGCACTGCGTGCCTTGACCTGTGTCTATTTAACACGAACCTCTGCCGAGGTCCTTACGCCATTATCCTCAACAGATTGTATATCATCATTCGTACAATAGTCTCTTCTAATGCGTAATCCCTGATATCTCCTAAGGGAAAGTATTTGTGGCTAAGGAATTTATTGGTATCTTTGCGTGCCGATTATTATCAATGAGAAGATGATTTGCAGTGAGAAGGTAGCGGGTACCCACCCTTGTAATAAGGGTCTGATTAGCACTCAAGACGCCCACTATCAATGCACATTGCAAGTTTCAAGATTGATTGTAAAACAAGAAAACAAAGTAAATAACGTGGATACTTTGAGTTATAAGACCATCTCTGCCAACAAAGCAACTGCGCAGAAGGATTGGGTGGTAGTGGATGCCACGGGGCATTCAATGGGTCGCCTAGCTAGTGAGGTAGCTAAGATTTTGAGAGGCAAGCACAAGGCTAGCTTCACTCCTCACGTAGACTGTGGCGACAATGTGATCATTATCAATGCCGAGAAGGCAGTACTTACTGGTGCAAAGTGGACCGAGCGCACTTACCTCAGCTACTCTCTCTACCCAGGTGGGCAGAAGGAGATGTCGCCAGAGCGTATGGTGAAGGTACGTGGCTGGGAGGCACTTTACCGCAAGGTGGTAAAGGGTATGCTCCCTAAGAATCGCCTCGGTGCCAAGCTCCTCAACAACCTCTATGTATATGAGGGACCAGACCACAAGCATGAGGCACAGCAACCTCGTACTATTGAAATCAAAACCAGATAAGTAGAAAGATTAAGACATGGAAATTATCAATGCTTTAGGCAGAAGAAAAGCGGCTGTAGCACGTGTCTATCTACGTGCTGGTAGTGGCAAGATCACGATCAATGACAAGGAGATAGAGTCTTACTTCCCCAACCCACTACTACAATTTGTAGTGCGTCAGCCACTAGCAAAGCTAGGGGTAGAGGGTCAGTACGATATCAAGATCAACCTCAAGGGCGGTGGCTACACTGGTCAGAGCGAGGCAGCTCGTCTGGGTATTGCCCGTGCACTTGTAAAGATCAATCCTGAGGACAAGGCTGCACTCAAGGCAGAGGGCTTCATGACCCGCGACCCACGTGCAGTAGAGCGTAAGAAGCCAGGTCAGCCAGGTGCTCGTCGTAAGTTCCAGTTCTCTAAGCGTTAATGCTTTCAGAGGGCTACTTTTCGACACAATATTAGAGAAGAGAGAAATTCGTTTAGTATCTAAGCTCGGGAGATGGCGGGCCGCACGGTCTACCCTACTCACCCTGCTCGAGGTCAAGACGATTGAAGAATGTAAACGATTTAGACAATAGACACTATGTCAACAAGAGTAAATTTTGACCAGCTGCTAGAAGCTGGCTCGCACTTCGGTCACCTCACTCGTAGGTGGAACCCAGCTATGGCTCCTTATATCTTTATGGAGCGTAATGGCATCCACATTGTAGACCTTCACAAGACTGTAGTGAAGGTAGATGAGGCAGCTGAGGCTCTTAAGAAGATGGCACAGCAAGGTAAGACCATCCTCTTTGTAGGAACCAAGAAGCAGGCTCAAGAGGTGCTAGCAGAGAAGGCTCAGGAGTGCGGTATGCCTTATGTAACTGAGCGCTGGCCAGGTGGTATGCTCACCAACTTCCCTACCATCCGCAAGACGGTAAGTAAGATGGACAACATCGATACCATGATCAGCAATGGCACTTTTGAGAACCTCTCAAAGCGTGAGAAGCTACAGATCACTCGTCAGCGTGAGAAGCTGGAGAGAAACTTTGGCTCTATCAAGGATATGAAGAGTATCCCTGGGGCACTATTTGTAGTGGATGTATGCAAGGAGCACATCGCGATCCGCGAGGCACTTCGCCTAGGTATTCCAATTTTTGCTATCTGCGATACCAATGCCAATCCTAAAAACATCGACTATGTGATCCCTGCTAATGACGATGCTACCACTTCTATCGAGGTGATCGTAGGTGCTATGGCAGAGGCGATCAAGGAGGGTGCTATGGAGCGCAAGATTGCTAAGGCCGACGAGAAGGCTGCAGCACAGCAGGCTGAGGCAGAAGGCGAGGAGAGCACTGGACGCCGCCGTGGTGGCAGAGGTGTACGCCGTGAGCGTATCAAGCGTGAGGATAACGACGCTATGAACGCACGCCTAGCTGAGAAGTTTGCCAATAAGGAGTCCGATGAGGATGCTGAGTAAGGTGATTGGAGACTAAGACCAAGCATTAGACGACAGCCCAAGGACTTTGGACAATAGAGCAGCACCTCCATGCCCCGTAGAGCAATCAATACTCCTAGGGCTAGGAGGTGCTTTTTTTGAGACTAAGAATTAATTTATTACGATAAAGAAAGAAGATTATGGCAGTAACGATGCAAGACATCAAGCACCTTCGTGACCTCACTGGTGCTGGTATGATGGACGTAAAGAAGGCTCTTGAAGAGGCTGGTGGCGACCACGATAAGGCGATCGAGATCCTACGTAAGAAGGGTCAGGCGATTGCAGCAAAGCGCTCGGACCGCGAGGCAGCTGAGGGCTGTGTACTTACCCACACTGAGGGTGGCGTGGCTACCCTTGTGGCTCTAAAGTGCGAGACCGACTTTGTGGCTAAGAATGAGGACTTCGTAGCTTTGACTCAAAGCATCCTCAATAAGGCTGTGGCTGAGAAGCCTGCTAACCTGGAGGCTCTTCTAGCTCTCGAGATTGATGGTCGTACCATCGAGGCTCTAATCACCGAGCGCTCTGGCGTAACTGGTGAGAAGATGGAGCTAGGTGCTTACGAGCAAATCTCTGCCCCTGCAGTAGCAGCTTATGTACACGCTGGTAATAAGCTAGGTGTGATCGTGGGCTTCAATGAGAACCTTGATGGCGAGCTAGCAAAGGAAATTGCTATGCAGGCAGCATCTATGAACCCAATCGCAGTAGACGAGGCTGGGGTACCTGAGAGCATCAAGCAACAGGAGCTGGAGATCGCTATGGACAAGGCACGTCAAGCTGGTAAGCCTGAGAACCTACTTGAGCGTATCGCTCAGGGCTCTCTATCAAAGTTCTACAAGGAGAACACCCTCCTAAAGCAGGAGTTTGTATTCTCTGAGAGCAAGAAGTCGGTAGAGGAGACGCTTCATGAGGCTTCTAAGTCACTTACTGTAACTGACTTTAAGCGCTTCAACCTCAACCAAGACTAATCCTACTGAGGTAATAATATTGCGGACGCTTAGGGGATAACCCTAGGCGTCCGCTTTTTTTGTGCCTGATTTGTGTGGGGGGGGGGTGGTACCTTTATCGGACAAGTCGGACAGGTCGGACAACCAATAGATAAAGAGAATGCCACTCCGTGCAACAGCCTCCTAAAAAGCACCCGCGAGGGTGCTTCCCAATCCTGTCTGATCTGTCCGACTTGTCTGACTCGTCCGACTTGTCCGAAAAAACACTTCCAATTACTGTGGGTTAACAGAGCAATTACTAAGGCTTCATTTACCACATATAAATCGTTGGGCTAGTAGGCCAAAAGTTTAGTTGCAACTAAGCGATCGGCGAGATGCAACTAAGCAAATGACGAGTTGCAACTAAGCGATTGCTTAGTTGCAACTCAATTTTCGCCATATTGACACCACTGATTATCAATGGGTTACGAAGGCCATAAAAACACCACTTGACTCCCTCACTTTCGGAGCATCGGACACCACAATATGTATGGGATAGGTGGGCAATTTTTGTATATCAAGAGATATCCTTACCTTTGTAACGACCGTTACAGTAACCGCCATAACATAAGCAAGCGATGAGATTTTATGATAGAAATAGTGAGTTAGAAGAGCTGCGGAGGATTTCTAAGCTCTCATTTGAAGACCACTCAAGGATGACTGTAGTGACTGGTCGTCGTAGGATTGGTAAAACTAGCTTGATCCTTAAGGCAACCACTGGGGAGATTCCAGCTGTTTATCTTTTTGTGGGCCGCAAAAATGAAGCTCTGCTCTGCACTGAATACCAATCTATTATCAGCGAGCAGCTAGCTATCTTCGTACCTAGTGAGATCACCACCTTTCGCTCCCTATTTCAATACCTGCTGGAGGTGGGCGAAACCAAGCCATTTCACTTGATCATCGATGAGTTTCAGGAGTTTTACAATGTGAACCCTGCACTCTTTAGCGATATACAGTATCTGTGGGATCTATACCGAAAAAGGAGCAAGATGAATCTCATCATTTCGGGGTCGGTTTATTCTTTGATGCAGAAGATATTTCACGACAAAGAGGAACCACTATTTGGTCGAGCCGATAATGTAATTAAGCTTTCGGCCTTTGACACCCCTACACTCAAGGAGATTATGGGCGACTACCGTAAAAACTACAGTAACGACGACCTACTTGCACTTTTCACCTTCTCTGGTGGCATCCCGAAGTATGTGGAGCTACTTTGCGATAATACAGACTTATCAATCGAGGGGATGATTGCTTATATGGTGAGAGAGAATTCGCCTTTTATAGAGGAGGGGAAGTACCTTCTGATTGAGGAGTTTGGCAAGGACTATGGTACTTACTTCTCCATTTTAAGTGCCATCTCGGGGGGCATTAATACCCAACCACAGATAGAGGCATCATTGGGGAATAAGAACGTCGGCGGGCACCTGAAGCGACTGATAGAGGTGTATCAAGTCATTGAGCGAAAGCGACCAATCCTTTCCAAGGTGGGTACTCAGACGGTTCGATACGATATTCAAGATAACTTCCTGAGGTTTTGGTTCAATTACTTTGATAGGCACCGATCTCTAATAGAGATTAACAACTTTCCAGCGCTCCAACAAATTATCCTCCAGGACTACCCCACCTACTCGGGGCTAGTGCTTGAGAGGTATTTTGCAAAGCAACTGGCTGAATCGCATCAATACAGAGCCATCGGCTCGTGGTGGGACGCCAAAGATGCTCAAAATGAAATAGATATTGTCGCATTGAAGTTAGAAAAGAGAAAGGCATTGGTGGCGGAGGTGAAAAGGCAGCGGAAAAACTTTAAGCCTGAGCTTCTGGAAAAGAAAGTAGCACACCTAATAAATAAGGTGCTCCCGAAGTATGATGTGGAGACCACTTGCCTTACCCTGGAGGATATGTAGCATTCAAGAGAGGGATCCCAACGTTGGGGTTAGCCAGAGTTTTGGTTGTCCGACCCCTCAGCCGGGGTCGTAAGGGTGTTTTGCACATTGTTATACACAGGTCTTCGGCACTATGTGCCTTGACCTGTGCCTATTTAACACGGACCCCTCAGCCGGGGTCCTTTCCACATAGGTACTCGAATGAATACTACACAACCATTTCTAATACATAACCCTTGAATCCGGAACCCAGGGGTTACGTATTAGAAGGGACTTGTCGAGTAGTATTCATCTGAGTATCTATGGTTAAGGACCTCCGTAGGAGGTCCGATTTGTTGTAGCCCCCATTCGAGGCTCGCAGAGCCGATGAATGGGGGTAAATAAGACAACCAAAATCCACGACCCCTTGCGGGTCGGACAACCTATTCAAGGATTAATTTTGATATCCTAGGTCCTATTGTCCGACCCACAAGGGGTCGATATAATGTGCCCTATANCTATTCCCCCGGTCGTTCGGGCTTTGCCCTCCGACGCGGGGGCTACAACAAATCGGACCTCTCCGAGGTCCTTTCTCGCTTGTCTAGTACAAGCTATCCATATTAAGG
>NZ_AQVC01000061.1 GCF_000372405.1 Porphyromonas somerae DSM 23386
TTACTATCCTATAGGACTGCCGAGGCCTCACGGGATAAGCCATACATCTTTCATCGTTTACCTGCCTAATTTACGCATCAAGGTTACGGTTGCCTTTTGGAACTTCACTGCCTGTAGCCAGCTTGTCCGCTTGATACGCCTTAGTATTAGGTTTCTGTTCGTCAGGCCACGAATTCGCTATTGCTTCTTCTCTCCCAAGGGTCACCCCTTGAAACTTGCAAGTCGCTATGGGGTTCGTTGGCAACTACGCCCCGAGTGGACTTTCACCACAGATGTATGACATGCCCGTCATACTACAAGAAGGTGGAGGTGACCAAAGTCATCTCCACCTTCTTCTTTTTACAGCTTAGTGAATTAAATCGCTGCTATCACTTCAAGCTCCACAAGACCTCCCTTTGGTAGTGCACAGATTTGGAAAGCACTACGAGCAGGGTAAGGTGCTTGGAAATACTCAGCATAGACCTCATTTACCTTAGCGAAGTCCGCAATATCGGTGAGGAACAAAGTAGTCTTCACCACATTTTGGAGGGTCAAACCCTTTGCCTCAAGGATCGCTTGGACATTCTTAAATACCTGGTGAGCCTGACCCACTACATCCTCAGCAGCAAATTGACCACTCTTAGGGTCTAATCCAAGTTGGCCAGAAACAAATACAAGCCCATTGGCAGCTACGGCCTGTGAATAAGGGCCTACTGCTGCAGGTCCATTTGGAGTACTAATAATCTCTTTACTCATAATCTTAGTTGTTAATATTAATGATTCAATTATCTCTTCTGTCTTACCGCTTCATAAAGCAACACCCCCGTTGCCACCGATACATTGAGCGAACCGATTTCGCCATATAGAGGGATACGGGTAAGGTGGTCACACTGACGTATAGCATACTCCGAAAGCCCCTTATCCTCAGCACCCATTACGAGAGCTAGCGGCCCCTTCATATCGCAATCGTATAGCAACTCGGAAGCTTTTTCGCTAGCTCCCACCAGCTTCACACCAGATTGCTTTAGATAATCAATTGCTCGCTCTATAGAAGGCTCACGGCATACAGCCACTCGAGAGAGTGCCCCAGCCGATGTCTTTACCGCATCGGCAGTCACAGAGACCGAGTTTTGCTCAAAGATCACAATAGCATCTACACCAGTACACTCACAGGTACGGGCGATGGCACCAAAATTGCGAACATCAGTAATGCCGTCCAATATCACCAAGAATGGGTCTCTACCAGCCTCAAAAAGCGTAGGCACCACCTGCTCCAGTGTAAAGTAGTGGGCAGCTGCCTTAACCGCCACAATCCCTTGGTGACTACGACCTGCCAAACGGTCCAGCTTCTCCACCGGCACCCTCCTTAATGGCACCAGATGATTGCGGAGTAATTCTATTAGCTCCTTAATCCCATCGCTACTATTCTCCCTCTTGAGATAGACAAAGTCAATCTGCTCTCCAGCCTCCAACGCCTCACGTATGGCATGGATACCAAATATCATCTCATCACGTTCTCTAGATCTATTGGGGTATCTCCTACCTCCCCTTGCATTATTCCGATACATCATATTACGTTACTTATTTCGTGCTAATAGTGCTCTAGCATTGGCCAATGCTGCCTCCGTCATCTCCGCACCAGTCAGCATATTTGCCAATTCCTTAACCCTCTCCTCACCACTCACCTCCCTAATGGTGGTAAAAAAACCACTCTCTTCCTCCTCCTTACTTACCACCAACTGATGGGCCGAAAGTGCAGCAATCTGAGGCAGATGTGTAATTGATAATACTTGGATATTCCTACCCAAGCGCTTCATTACTCCGCCTAATTTCTCAGCCACCTCACCACTAACACCGGTATCGATCTCATCAAAAATCACAGTAGGCAATACACTATGCTCCGCCAAAATGGTCTTCAATGCCAGCATAAAGCGAGAAATCTCTCCACCAGATGCAATCTCCCTAATAGGTTGTAGCTTGGTCTGTTTATTGGTGGCGAATAAAAACTGAACCGCATCAGCACCACTCTCCGTGAGCTTATCCAGAGGCTGCAAATCCACCTTGAATGTAGCCCCAGCAATACCCAGCTCCTTCATCAATGCGTGCAGTGGAGGCAATAGTTCCTTTGCCACCTTAGTACGGCTCTCAGTAAGTCTCTTTGCCAGTGCTTTTGCCACATCCTGCTTCTTCGTTAGTTCCTTTTCCAACTCCTTAAGATAGGCATCCGAATTAGTGATATTATCCAGCGTCTGTCGGTACTCATCACGAAGCTTAATCAGGTCATCGCTATCACTTAGCTTAAACTTAAAGAGCAATCCTTGCAAAAGGTCTATCCGCTCCTCAATCTGTGCCAATTCACTAGGGTCTACCTCAATGGTATCCAAAAGCCCCCCCGCCTCACGGATCATATCCGATAGCTCCAGCTCTAGCGAGGAGAGACGCTCATGCAATTCCTCCACCTGAGAATAGTGCTCAGCAGCATGGGAGAGCAAACGGGTCGTCGTATGAATCTGCTGTACCACTCCAGGAATCTCCATATCACTATCAGCAAAAGAGATAAGCATATTGAGGGCATCTGCAATCTCACTGGTATGCTGCGCCATGGACTGTCTTTCCTCAAGCTGTGTCAGCTCACCACTCCTGAGATTAGCTTGATCAAGTTGCTCCAATTGGAAGGAAATAAACTCCTGTTCCTTTGCTTGCTCCTCTATCCTTTTCCGCTCCTTTTCCAGCTCTTTAGCAGCTTTTTGGTAGGCTTTGTACGCACCAAGATACTCCTCAAGCAAAGGCTCATTGCCACCTAAAGTATCTAGGATACTCATCTGGTAGTGAGCCTCACCAATCAACATATTGTGATGCTGTGAATGAATATCGGCTAATCGCTCACCAATCAGTTTCATTACAGTAGTATTGACAGGAGTATCATTGATAAAAGCACGGCTTTTACCAGCCACTGTAAGCTCCCTACGCAGTCGACAAATTGGCTCAAAGTCAAGGTCATTCTCCTCAAAAAGTTGCTCGATACCCAACACTCCATTGAGGTCACAATCGGCCTCAATAATGGCCTTCTTAGCACCCTCCCGTATGGTGGTGGTATCTGCTCTATTGCCCAAAATTAGGCCAATAGCCCCCACTAGTATAGACTTTCCCGCCCCAGTCTCACCGGTGATAGAGGTAAAGCCCTCCTTGAGTCCCAGCTCCAGCTCTTTAATTAGGATAAAATCCTTTATATACAACCTAGTAATCATCGACTAAACACAACACTTGGAAATAACTCCTCTACTAAGCTACGAGTGTTCCCCACCTCTAAAGAACCCTTATTGGCTTGGAAATGTGCACTCATGTCCTTTTCCTTAGAATCAAAAAACAAAGTCAGAAAGGAAGTGCTACTATCATACTCCCTTAATTGACGAAGCCCTTGTAAAACCGCAGTCAACACCCTATTATAAGCAGTAGGAAGAGGGCTATCAAGTCCCTCCCTATGGTATAGATACCACAGCTCGCGAAAATAGCTACCCCACTTAGACTGCAACTCGGGCAAATACTTTGAGGGAGAAAGCTTGGAGGTAAGATAGGCATTGCTCAATCCACCACTATCTTGCCAACCCGCTTCAAAGAAGCCACTTCTTGATACTAGATAATTAAGGAAAGGGTCTCCTCCATAGAGTGAGAAACTATCATAGTAATACATGGCACCCAATGTAGCGTAGTAATACATCACCATAAAGAGCGGTGACTCAGGAATCTCACCTCCGATAAAGGTAGGACTGAGTAGTGGGTCAAAAGTAAAGAGCAGATTCTTCTCATGAAATAGCACTAAAAGAGCCTCTTCATCAGCTCCATATACTGGACGAAAAAGAGCTATATCCAGATGGCCACTATACTCGTCACCTACCGACTGAGTAACTGAGAGCGAGAGCTGAATACGAATAGGCTGCTTAGGTCGCAATGTCACCTCTATCTCTGGGTCATAACCTATGAGCATATATTCCAATTGACGTTGCAGCCCCTGCAAATCCGCCTGCTTTTGCTCAGGAATCCCCTGTAAATTCAGAGAGACTTCTGGTGCAAAAAAGCTTTGTCCAGCAGCGGATAACCAGCTAAGCATAAGCCCAATAATGATGCCCCACACCCTCTTCATACATCTAGATACTATATAAAACGTAACTCCTCCATTCGATCGACGATGGCTTTCGCCACATTACGTTTGCTCATCAATGGCAAGTCTACAGTACCGCCATTAAGTGCATCAAAGATAGTCACCTTATTCGTATCCACCTTAAACCCAGCGCCTTCATTTTGCAGAGAATTCAGTACAATCATATCCAGATGCTTCCTAGACATTTTGTCTATCACCGCTTCAGACTCCGCATTTGTCTCCAAAGCAAAGCCAATGTGCCACTGCTTAGCAGACTTGAGCTTGCCTAGCTCCGCAGAGATATCGGGATTAGGGATCAAGTCCAAAGAGAGTGCCCCTACCTGCTCTCGCTTAATCTTATGGTCATTGGGCGTAGCTACTCGATAGTCTGCCACCGCTGCACAGAAGACCGCCACATCATACTCATCACGTACGCTTAGGCAAGCCCGATACATCTCCTCGGCACTCTCTACAGAGACCACATGGATATTATCCGACTTTGGAAGTGACTCCACAGGACCAGAAACGAACGTTACTTTTGCCCCACGCTCAGCCAGCTCTTCAGCAATCGCCTTGCCCATCTTGCCCGACGAGTAGTTACCAATAAAACGAACGGGGTCAATCTTTTCGTATGTTGGACCCGAGGTCATCAATACATTCAGCCCCTCCAATGTCTTTTTAGCGGGACCATCAAAGTACTTTTCAAGCGTCTGAAAGATCTCCTCTGGCTCAGCCATTCGCCCTTTTCCCACTAAGTGGCTCGCTAACTCGCCCTCTTTTGGCTCAATAATATGCACTCCCCAAGAGGCAAGCGTCTCCAAAGAACGTTTGGTAGAGGGATGAGCAAACATATCCAAGTCCATCGCAGGAGCCACAAACACTGGAGCTCTACAGGATAGATAAGTAGTTACCAAGAGATTATCCGCAATGCCATTGGCCATCTTACCGAGGGTACTTGCTGTAGCCGGTGCTATCACCATAGCATCGGCCCATACCCCAAGGTCCACATGGCTATTCCACGAACCACTCCGCTCCTCAAAAAACTCCGAGAGTACCGATGGCCCAGTAAGCGTTGAAAGCGTGAGAGGGGCAATAAACTCTTTGGCTGCTGGTGTCATCACCACCTGTACCTCGGCTCCTGCCTTCACCAGAAGCCTAGCCAAGACGGCACTCTTATACGCCGCAATACTTCCCGTAATGCCCAGTACTATCTTTTTCCCTTTCACTTTCTTTCGGCTTCTATCATTAGTTTTTGCAGATGCATCTTGGTATCTCTTGGGAAGTCTCCATTCATCATCCACCCGAAGTATCCAGAATCCTTCCGAAGTACCTCAACCACTGGCTGCCCTTTATACTTTCCAAAGTTGAAGCAAGGAGTACCACTTTCATCGTAAACCATACGTCCGCCAAGATCCACAGTATCCATCTGCTTGGTATAATCACTGAGACTCTCCACATCACAGGGAAGGTCGCTATACATCTCCAGCTGCCCTTTAAGCACTTCATACGTAGCCATGGTATCCACATCTGCCGAGTGTGCTCCGTCCAGTGGTTTATTGGTATAATACTGGTAGGCAGCAGTCAGCGTTCGTGGTTCCTGCTTATAGTAAATGACCTGTACATCTACCACCTTGCGGTGACTAAAATCCACAGGGGTCCCTACCCTCTGCAATTCTTCAGCTAAAAGAGGCACATCAAAGCGATTGCAGTTGTAACCACCCAAGTCACAATTCTCAATGAAAGCGACTACTCGTTTGCCCACCTCTTCAAAAGTCGGTTTATCAGCCACATCAGCATCACTGATGCCGTGCACTGCCGTGGAGGTTTTGGGAATAGGCATTCCTGGATTTACTAGCGTGTGTAGGGTCTCCTCAGTGCCATCGGGGTGTACTTTTAGGAGAGCGATCTCCACAATTCGATCCTTTACCACGTCAAGTCCCGTTGTCTCCAAATCAAAAAAGACAATCGACCGTTTCAATTGTAGCTTACTCATAATCCTCTCCGCTATTAATTAGCCATATACGAGTGGCATCACCGCCACTACAATCTCCACACCAGCTTCACCTCCAATTGGTGTCACCAAAGCAGCACGCGAAGCATCTCCGATCCGCATCGAAATAGTTTCCGAAGGCATCACCGTAAGGAGCTGTATCAGATGCTCAGCCCTAAATGAAAAACGCGCCTCAGGAGCTGAGAAGGAGACAGGCACCGCCTCCTCTGCCTTCGTACTAAAGTCCTGATCGGTTGCCTTAAGTACTAGCTCAGATGGTGAGAAGTCGAAGTTAATAAGCCCCATTGCCTTATTGGCAAAGACTGCCACACGCCTTGTAGCTGCCAGAAGTTGCAGTCTATCAGCTTCCAAAAGCTTATCATTATCCTTAGGGATCACCGTCTCATAATTTGGGTACTTTCCCTCTAGCAACCTACATTGTAACTCCAACGTCTCCGTCTTGAAGAGTGCAAAGTTGGGGTGAAACTCCAGCTCTATATCGCCATCATCACTCTTTGAAAGCACCTGAAGGAGTAGTTGAACGGGCTTTTTGTGCAATGTATATCTATGCTGCTCATTGACATTCAACTCCAACATTGAATGGCGGTAATAGGAGAGCAAAAAGCCATTGGTCGCAACGAAAGTGATATGCTCCGGACGAATATCCACATGCACACCTGTCATGATAGGGCGTACATCATCCACAGTAGTCGCATAAACAGTATTATCTAGCCCCTCATAGAAATTAGCAATGGGCATCTTCACCTTCAAGCCTTCATCTCCAAGAGATTGCACATCAGGGAAGTCCTCGCCCTTAATCACTGGGAAAGAAAAGAAGCCATTATTATACTTACCGTGGAGCTCGTAGTCCTCCGTGTTCAGCTCAAACTGAATCATCTGATTGGGAATCTCACGAAGCGGTTCCACGAGCTGACGCACACGGACGCAGAAACTCATATCCTCGCCCTCCTTACTACTCAAGTCCACATGGCTGCAAATCCTAGTCTCACCATCAGTAGCGGTCAGACTCATCTTCTCCCCCTTCACTTCTACTAGGGCAAACTCCATAATGGCTAGCCCCTTACCTCCTATCACCTTGGCAACCAATTGCAAATGGTCACGAAGCAAGTCACTTAGTATCGTTAACTTCATAGATATATAATATTGAAATTCTAACTTTTCTCTCACAGTTTCACTCCACCCCTTTTGATTTCAAATTTACCAAATCTTTGGCATACCCCCAAGGGTCAGACGAAAACCCATCAAAGAAGCCTCATCCGATATTCTGCGTGATGGAGTGATTGTGACATCTTGAGACTACTGCGTCAGCCTGTATACACCAATCATCTTGCGGGATGAAATCCGCAAGAAATGGGCGACGGAGTCTTTTTTCTCTTTGTAATTTTGAAAGAAAACTGTAAATCCATTATAATTGAGCGAATTATCCAATAAACGTAGGATTTACACAAAAGAACACAATGAATACATCATAAAGAAATAAATAGAGCATAAGCAGACTTCCATATAGAGATTTTGGTCTGCTAAAAAGTCGGGATACAAGAAAAAACGATCAATAAAGTACCCGACTAAAGCAATAATAACTCAGCCTGCGGAATTGTGAGATGATATTAAGAAGGGGGTATGTTGTAAATATTCCTTATATTTGCCAATACAAAGGGAAGATGTAACTTGTAGCTAATACTTTTTCAGATAATAAAGATAATAAAGTTATGTATCAAAATTTCAAAACATTGCTCCTTAGCGGTCTAGCCGCTATCAGTCTGCTTGCAGTGGGCTGTAAGGGAGAGAAAAATGATCCTATGGAAGGAAATCCATTCAACGAGCCTAGCGCACTGGCTTTTCACGCTCCAGACTTTGGCAAGATCAAAAATGAGCACTACAAGCCTGCATTTGAGGCTGGTATCGAACAGCAAAGAGCCGAGCTTAAGGCCATTGTAGACAACGAGGAGAAGCCAACATTCCAGAATACCATCCTCCCTTACGAGGATAGTGGGGCACTTCTTTCACGTGTTTCCAATGTATTCTTTGCCATCTCAAGTGCCGATGGTACTGATGAGATCAAGGCAATAGAGGCCGATGTGATCCCTATGCTCACCGCTTGGGAGGATGAGATCACCTTCAATCAGCCACTCTTTGATCGTATCAAGGTGGTGTATGACAATGAGTACGAAACCCTTCAAGGTGAAGACAAGAAACTCCTCAAGGAGATTTACGACGGCTTTGTAAGAGCAGGTGCCAATCTTCCAAAAGAGAAGAAGGATGAGCTTGAGAAGGTGAATGCCCGTCTAGCTGTGCTCCAGCAAGAGTTTGTAAAGATGAATATCGAGGCTCGCAACAAGGCCATCGTTCCTATTGAGGATGTAGAGGAGTTGGCTGGCCTTAGCGAGGGAGAGATTGCTCAGTGCAAGGCTGATGCCGAGGCAAATGAGGCTGTTACTGCACCTTATGCTATTGTAATCAGCAATACTACACAGCAGGATATTCTGACATCTCTTGAGAATCGTGCAACCCGTGAAAAGGTATTCAACGCCTCTTATCACCGTTCGGATAACACTGGCAACCAAAATACCTACCCAATCATTGCAGAGATGGCTCAGCTTCGTCACAAGAAGGGACAGCTACTTGGTTTCAATAACTATGCTGAGTACAGCCTTCAGAATACGATGGCTAAGACTCCAGAGGCAGTGACTAGCTTCCTAAAGAAGCTCGCAGAGGAGTATCAGCCTGTAGCTGACCGCGAGACTAAGGAGATTGAGGAGTATGCTCGCAAAACTATGGGTAGCGACTTTGAGCTAAAGCCATACGACCGCTTCTACTTCTCAGCCAAGATGAAGGAAGAGAAGTATCACTTCAATGCAAATGACGTTAAGCCTTACTTCGAGGTAGATAGCGTCCTTAAGAATGGTGTATTCTACGCTGCAGAGCATGTTTATGGTCTCACCTTCAAGGAGCGCTTTGACCTCCCAACCTACCATAAGGATGTACACGTTTACGATGTACTCAATGCTGAGACTGGAGAGCAGGTAGCTCTATTCTATACCGATCTATTCAGACGTCCTACCAAGGGTGGTGGTGCATGGATGAGTGAATTTGCATCTCAGAGCCATCGCAATGACCAGCTTCCAATCATCTACAACGTATGTAACTACACCAAGGCACCAGAGGGACAACCTAATCTAATTACTTGGGATGAGGTAACTACTCTATTCCACGAGTTTGGTCACGCTCTTCATGGTATGCTATCTAATGTAGAGTACAAGTCTCTCAGTGGCACCGACGTGTTCCGCGACTTCGTAGAGATGCCAAGCCAGTTCAATGAGTACTTTGCTACTGTGCCCGAGGTATTTGCCAACTTTGCTAAGCACTATGAGACAGGCGAGGCTATGCCAGAGGATCTTAAGAATAAGATGCTGGAGTCGGTTAACTTCCACGCTGCCTATGCTCTAGGGGAAAACCTTGCTGCTTCTACTGGCGACGTAGCTTTCCACATGCTTTCTACAGGTAATGAGGTAAATGCAGAGAATGTAGAGGAGTTTGAGAATAACGCTCTTGCAGCGGCTGGGCTTCTCAATCCACAGATTCCTCCACGCTACCGCACTAGTTACTTTAACCACGTTTGGGGTGGTGGCTACGCTTGTGGTTACTATAGCTACCTATGGTCTGAGGTACTGGCTGTAAATGTTGGCGAGTATTTCACCAAGAATGGTGCGCTCAACCCTGAGGTAGGTAGAGCTTTCCGCGACAAGGTTCTTTCCAAGGGTAACACCGAGGATCTAGCACAGATCTTCTCCGACTTCACCGGTCTTGCAGAGCCTAATGTAGCTAGCCTGCTTCCTGCACGCGGAGTGAAGTAATCACGCACGACATATTAAAATCGAGTAGGTCGGGAAACGAAAGTTTTCTGACCTACTTTCGTTTCCTTCCCTCTCACACCACCGTACGTGCCGTTCGGCATACGGCGGTTTAATTCGTTTTCAAAGAGTGTCTAATCGCATAGTAGTCCAAACAACTTACAAGGCCTCTGCGGGCAAGTACATCTTTCGATATAGCTCGTACCACGCATGTACGTCTCACCACCCATTCGTAGCGGTCTCCGCAGTAGGATGTAAGCTTGGCTAAGTCGTTGCAGACACCAAGTTTGCGTAGTCCCCAGGCTCGTTTGTGTG
>NZ_AQVC01000062.1 GCF_000372405.1 Porphyromonas somerae DSM 23386
TATGGTTAAGGACCTCCGTAGGAGGTCCGATTTGTTGTAGCCCCCATTCGAGGCTCGCAGAGCCGATGAATGGGGGTAAATAAGACAACCAAAATCCACGACCCCTTGCGGGTCGGACAACCTATTCNAGGATTAATTTTGATATCCTAGGTCCTATTGTCCGACCCACAAGGGGTCGATATAATGTGCCCTATACCTATTCCCCCGGTCGTTCGGGCTTTGCCCTCCGACGCGGGGGCTACAACAAATCGGACCTCTCCGAGGTCCTTTCTCGCTTGTCTAGTACAAGCTATCCATATTAAGGCTGTAACTTAAGTTTATATTTCTAATGCGTACCCCCTGGGTATATGGTCCCCTTGCGTGCAACAGTCTCTCAATTTATAGTATCTTTGTAGCAGTATGAAATTTGAGATAGTACATAGCGATAAAGGCTCGTCGGCACGAGCCGGGGTGCTGCACACGCCACATGGCGAGGTGCATACGCCTATATTTATGCCGGTTGGCACGGTGGGGAGTGTGAAGGCGGTACATGCGTGGGAGCTGCAGAAGGATATCCAAGCGGAGATTATCCTCGGGAATACCTACCATCTGTACCTTCGCCCTGGCACGGAGATTATCCGCGGTGCGGGGGGTATTCAGAAGTTTAATAGTTGGGAGGGGCCGATGCTCACCGATAGTGGCGGGTTTCAGGTCTTTTCACTTGCCGATAGCCGAAAGATCACTGAGGAGGGGGTGCAATTTCAGAGCCATATTGATGGCTCACGACACCTCTTCACCCCTGAGCGGGTGATGGATATCCAGAGGGAGATTGGTGCTGATATCATCATGGCTTTTGATGAGTGCCCTCCTGGCGACTGCGATTGGCGGTATGCTCGGCAATCGCTCGACCTCACATTGCGTTGGCTAGAGCGGTGCCATAAACGATTATCTGAGACCGAACCGCTTTACGGCTACCCTCAGAGCCTTTTCCCCATTGTACAAGGAGCTGGCTTCAGCGACCTCCGAAGGGAGTCGGCAGAGCGTGTGGCGGAACTAGGGGCTGATGGCAATGCCATAGGTGGTCTCAGCGTGGGGGAGCCTACGGAGGTGATGTACGAGATGATAGAGGTGGTGAATGAGGTGCTCCCTAAGGACCGCCCTAGATACCTGATGGGGGTGGGCACGCCCGCCAATATTCTTGAGGGGATAGAGCGTGGGGTGGATATGTTTGACTGCATCATGCCTACCCGCAATGGGCGTAATGGTCAGCTATTTACTTGGCGTGGCACTATGAATATGCGTAATGAGAAGTGGAAAGACGACTATTCACCTCTTGACCCTGAGGGGACGAGCTATGTAGACCATACCTATAGCAAGGCGTATGTACGCCACCTGATTAAGTCGGATGAGCTACTGGGGCTACAGATTGCAAGCATCCACAACCTTGCTTTTTACCTCGATCTAGTGAGGCAAGCACGCAAGCATATCATTGAGGGCGACTACCCTCAGTGGAAGGCGAGTGTACTCCCCGAACTACAGCAAAGACGATAATCCAATCCATTGACGATGAAGCAAAAGGGTAGACATCTATTGGATCGTTTGGGGGTGAAACGAATCGACCGATACATCATTAGTCGCTTCCTTGGTACCTTCCTCTTTGCACTGATGCTGATCCTCATCATCATTGTGGTGATCGATATTCAGGAGAAGATGGAGGAGTTCCTCAATCCTGCCCTACCCTTTATGGATATTGTGTGGTACTATATCGCCTTTATCCCCTACTATGCGTTGCTCCTCTCACCGCTATTCATCTTTATCACGGTGGTATTCTTTACGAGTAAGCTGGCGGCACGCTCCGAAATCATTGCGATGCAGGCGGCGGGGATGAGCTTCAATCGTATCCTTCGCCCCTACTTCATATCGGCAGCGATTATTGCGGTGGTCTCCTTTATATTTAGTGCATGGATTATCCCCAACCTCAATGTGATTCGCATCGACTTTACCAACACGTGGGTCAAAAACAAAAAGGTGGAGATGGACCAAAATATCCAAGCGGCAGTGGCACCAGGTGAGGTTGTCTACTTCAGCACCTTTGATGCGAGAGAAAATATGGGCTACAACTTCTCCCTACAGAAGTTTGAGGAGAATACGCTCACTAGTCAGCTCACCGCACAGCGGATTGCCTATCACAGTGATAGCCTCTATCATTGGACTGTCTACGACTACCATATCCGCACTTTTGATGGGCTCAAGGAGCACAATGAGTACGGCGACCAGCTAGATACCCTCTTGATCCTCACCCCAGCCGACCTCCTAATCTCTAGAGAGGATGGCGAGCAGCTCACCAATGCCGAACTGAGCCACTACATAGAGCAACAAAAGAAGCGTGGGGTGGGCAATATCCAGAGTTTTCAAGTGGAGTATCACCGGCGATATGCCTCGATTCTTGCCGCCTTTATTCTCACCCTTATTGGGGTTTCCCTTTCGGCACGGAAGGTAAAGGGAGGGCTGGGGGTCAATATGGCTATCGGCTTGGCGCTCACTTTTGTCTATATTCTACTCTTTACCATTTCCTCTGCCTATGCGGTGAGTGGAGAGCTCACACCACTGATGGCGGCGTGGCTCCCCAATCTTATTTACACTCCTATTGCCCTCGGTCTCTACCTCAAGGCACCTCGCTAATGTAGGTCTATGCAGTACCCTCTCTACCTTAGCATACTAGTTCCCCTCCCTCTCAAGCAACCTATTTTCACTTACGTATACGAAGCGGACAGCGTAGAGGAGCCTCAGCTGGTGGGGCGGTTGGTGACTGTACCTTTTGGCACCAAGAAGTGCTACACAGGGTTGGTGATGGCACAACAACATACCGCACCTGAGGGGCAGCATCGGCTGAAGCCGGTATTGCAACTACTCCCCTATCCGCCCATTCCGCCCTATATCATAGAGCTTTGGCAGTGGGCGGCCAATTATTATATGTGTAGCTTGGGAGAAGTACTGACGGCTGCTATTCACCAAAGTTTCCGACCCGATGGCACGCAGGGAGAGGAGCCTAGGAAGGCAACGCTTATGCTGAGGGGGTGGCTCCCCTCGGAGCGACTGATGAGCGATGCCCACTTCAGGGGCTACCTAGAGGGACAATTGAAGAGTGGTACGACCGCTGAGAAGGCACTCCAAAAGATACTCACCAGTTACCAAAAGGGAGATAAGCCTCCGATGAGTCTGCAAGACCTTGCTGAGTGGTTGGAGACTTCTAGCTACACCATCAATAAGCTACGCAAAGTGGGGGCGGTAGAGGAGTGCGAGGTCTTGGCTAGTACCCTCAATGAGGGGGTGGCTCTCCCTATCCACAAAGTGGGCGACCCGCTCTCTAAGTTGATCTCTATCGGCAGCTCACGCATTGCCCTTGTCCATTGCCCTAATAGTCGAATTGAGGAGCGTATTCCCTACGACTACCTACTCCAAGAGGTGGCAAAGGGGAAGCAGGTGCTCCTCCTGCTACCTAATATAGAGATACTAAAGCAGTTGCTCCCTGAGCTACAAAAGCAGTTTGGAGTGAGGCTCTACCGCTATTTCTCTACCGCGACGGAGAAGGAGCGACGCACCACGTGGTTCTCTGCCCTCTCTGGGGAGGGTGGCCTTTACATAGGATTGAGGGCGGCCGTTTGGCTTCCTTTTGCTTCGCTCGGGTTGGTGGCTGTGGTTGATGAGGAGGATAGGGGCTACCGACAGTATGAGCCGGCACCCCGCTTTACCGCTACGCACGTGGCATTGATGCTGGCTCACTTTGCCAAGGTAGAGACTCTCCTAGTGAGTGCCACCCCCTCAGTAGAGAGCTACACTCTGGCACTACAGCAGAAGTATAGCTTTGTGACCTCCTCGCACACTCCGCCCGAGGTGCGACTACAGACAGTCTGGATGCCAAAGGCCTTTGAGGATAATAGTGTGCAAGGGCGGATGCTCTCCTTTCAGATGATCGGGGCTATCCGAGAGGCAATAGATGAGGGGGGGCTTGCCCTTCTCCTCTATCAGCGTAAGGGTTTTGCCCGAAGTGCTACTTGCCCGAAGTGCCAAGCCTCGCCCAAGTGTCCGCACTGCCATACGACGCTACGGTATATGGAGCAATCGCGTATGCTGGTGTGTGGTCTCTGTGGCTTTTTCCAACCATTGCCAAGTCACTGTCCGGAGTGCGGGGCTGGAGGAATGCAGTTAGTCGGCACTGGGATAGAGCGTCTTCGCCGTGCCATGGAAGAGCTATTCCCTGGGGTGGCGATCAAGATGGCGGAGGAGGTGGATCGGAGGTCGAAGCTACCTTCAGTGATTCTTTCATCGAGTTACCAACCACCTCAAGAGTACCTGAGCAAAGCGACTACCATCGGGTGGGTGCAGCTGGACCTCCTCTATGCGCTCTCTGACTACCGTGCCAATGAGCTCACCTTTCGCTATCTGATGCAGAGCCGCAATGAAGCTCCTCTGCTCAAGCGAATGGTGGTGCAACACTTTGCCACAGCACCCAATGCCCTCACCGCCTTTGAGCAAAACGACTATCAGCAGATGCTCGACTTTGAGTTGGAGGAGCGACACAGCATTCAGCTTCCCCCATTCTCCCGACACATTGATATATATTTTGAGAGTGCAGCACAAAGCCAAGCCTACCAACTCGCCACCACTGCAGCGACCATTCTTCAGAATAGACTGCCCGATGCTACTACCCTAGGTCCAGCACCTATGCCAGTACATAAAAAGGCAACCGCCATCGGCTACAAGGTGACCCTGCTGGCACCTCTACAGCTCTCCTCCCTACAGCTTCGTGAAGCGATTCATCAGCTCATTGACCCTCTCCTCCAAGAGTATAGAGGGCCTAAGATGAATTGCTACTACGATGTTGATCCTCTTTAGTGTATCATTAGGCACAACAGTAGGGCAATGTGCCATAATATATAGATATTAAGTAAGTTTTGTGTATCTTTGCTCGGTAATAGGATTATATAATATTTTTTCCACAACAAATAGAAATATGAGAATGAAAAGATTATTTGGACTAGTAGCCGTAGGGCTAATGGGTCTAGGCTTTCTACCAAGTGCCAATGCACAGGTAGATGGCGTAAACTTCACACTTTCACCAAACGTATCATACAACTGGTGGAATCAAAACATTGCACTTAAGAACTCTCCTTTCTATGGACTTCGCCTCGGCGTTGGCTTTGGCCCTTATGTAGAGTTGAGAGGAACCTTTGAGAAGTCTGTTAACCTCAAGAATACGCTTAAAGACAAGAATTGGAACATCCTTAACGAGGATGCTCTCAATAAGCTTGATGGAATGCAGTTTGATATCACTCGCCTAGGTGGTGAGCTGAAGTTCAATATCCTAAGTAGCAATTACAGCATCGCTCCATACCTTACTGTAGGTGGTGGTGTGCAAATGCTTGACTACAACCCATTTGACAAGAACACTAAAATCGTAGACGATGCCAAGAAGACTGAAAAGCAGATCTATCTAAGTGCTGGTGCTGGTGTACGCTTCAATCTTTCTGAGCGTATTGCACTTTCACTAGAGGGTCGCAACACTCAGTTCAACCTTGATAAGGTAGACTATCTACTCAATCCAAACGTTGATGATAAGGCAAAGCGTTGGGGCAACTGGTCAGCTATCGCTTCTCTTGATATCACCCTTGGTGGTATGAGTGGTTACAGCGATGCTAGCCGCCAATACAGCAACCTCTTTGAGGATGGCTTCCGCGGCGTGAAGTTTGTCCTTGAGCCAGGTATTATGTATGCTGACTTCCACGATAAGCTCAACCGTGCAGACCAATTCTTTATCGGAGGTTCTGCAGGTCTTGACTTCTCTTCACTGATTGGCTTGAGAGCTTTCTACTACCAAGCTACAGAGCAGCCAGATAAGCCTAGCTTCAAGTTCAATAAGGATCTGAAGATGTATGGTGCTAACTTGCTATTCCGTCTCAATCAACCACGTGGTATCGTACCTTACCTTACCCTTGGTGCTGGTTACCTAGATGATAAGGGCTTGATCCCAACTGATCCAGATAGACCAACCTCAAACACTGATCCAGAAGAGCGCTTTGATGTTCACAACCTATTCCTAATGGGTGGTGCAGGCGTAGAGATTCCATTCTCTAAGTACGTAGCCCTCTTTGGTAATGTTAATGCCCTTCTTTCTAACAACGAGGCATCTAAACTCAAGAACGTAGAGGTAGGTGACATCTACACCAGCCTTATGTACAATGCAGGTGTGCGCATCAACCTTGGTCGCTCAGCTTATGAGCCAATGATCAACATCAATGGCAACGAAGAGAGCCTTAACGACCGTGTGAATGACACCCGTAGCGAGGCTCAAAAGCAGAGCGGCCGTCACACCATCTTCCAAAGAGAGAGAGTACGTGGTGGCGAGATGATGACTAAGCAGCAGTTTGAGGAGATGGTAGATCGTATCCTCTACAAGATCCGCAGCGAGGAGAGTGCTCGTGCAGCTAAGTTCTCTGACTCTGAGATGGATATCATCGTAGCAGCACTTAATAGCCAAAACCCACAGGGTGCACAGGTAGTAGCTACTAACGACCCTGTAGCTAACCAGCAACTAGTTAATGAGATGCGTCGCCTAGTAGACCGTATGGATCGCCTTGAGGGCAAGACTACTGCACAGACCAACGTAGTGCCTGTACAGAGAGTTGACCCACTTGTAACAACTCCAACTACTGTAGTTAACGGTGCTACCACCACTACTACAGCTACTACTACTCACGCTAAGAACAACTTCCTTAAGCTTAACCGCCTTGCAGTGCTCACTGGTGCCAACTTTGGTGAGGGAACTCAATGGATGGTAGGAATGCGTGGTTACATGCAGATCTCTGATACCGACCTCGACTTCGTACCTGAGCTGATGGCTGGCTTTGGCAAGAAGGGTGGTTTCGACCTCAGCGCCAATGTAATTTACAACTTTAAGATCGCCGACTCTGTAGTAGATCCTTACGCAGGTCTTGGTCTTGGTCTTTACAGCCACGGTGTTGGCCTTAAGTTTGGTCCAAACTTCATCGCTGGTGCCAACTTCAAGCTGAATAAGTCTGGCGAGCTATTTGCCGACTACACTGCAAGAGGTCTATTCAAGAATAATCAGATTGCTGTAGGTTATCGTTTCGTATTCTAATCAATCACCATTAGGAAAACGAATGATGAGAAAGAGTAATTTAATCTCCTCAGCAGTAGCTACTCTACTCCTAGGCATTGGTCTACACGCCAATGCCCAGGACGTAGTACTCACCCAGCAGGTGACACAGAGTGGCGACACTGTGACCATCATTGAGAATGCACCTCGCACTACCGACACACACTCGGTAGATCAGCAGGTGTGGGACATGATCAGGTCCACTGAGGGATATGATTCGATACCCGATGATGCTCTCTTGCCAATCACTCAAGATCAGGCAGAGGAGCTCATCACCAAGCTGATACTAGAGGCTCGCAAGCCCTATGTAGAAGCTGCCTACCGCGACTCCGTGGTACGTGCTTTCAAGGTAGAGACGCTCAAGCGTCGTGCCTTGGACCAAGCACTAGCACGCACCTTCAATGAGCCACTGGAGCGTCGTCTCGACCAGATGGAGCGCCTACTCTATGCGCTTCTCCTTACCCGTGGCGACCTTAGCCCAGAGGCGATCAATCACCTGCTTGGCGGTAATCTGCTACCCCAAGGTGCTATCCAAAAGACCGATACTGTGCCAGCTAATCAGCTAGCAGGACGCCGTGAGCCAGTCACTCCTGATGAGGCAATTGCCCTCAAGGGTGGGCTCAATAATAAGGAGATAGACCTCTACATGAGCGTTGCTTACTTCGGTTTTGATAGCAGCAAGCTAGATAGTGAGGCCATCAAGACACTCGACAACGTAGTGGAGTGGATGAAGGAAAACGACCTCAGAGTATCCCTTCGTGGATACGCCTCTCCAGAGGGCAAGATGAGCTACAATAATAAGCTCTCTGGCCGTAGAGTAAATGCAGTGGCAGACTATATCACTAGCAAAGGAATTGCACGCGATCGACTAGAGGTAATCCCCTCTGGCATCGACTCCATGAAGGATACCAAGAGTAAGTATCCAAAGGGACGTCGCGTAGAGATTCGCCCAATCCTTTACTAATTAATAAGCTAATTATATGACAAAGGCGGTATCACCTCGTGTGGTACCGCCTTTTTTTTGCAACCACATCTAATCACAAACGAGACAGTTGCACGAAAGCGATCTGCTTCGTTGCTTTCGGAATTCGGGCTAGGTCACGTACGCGAGTACGCTCCCTTCGCCCTCATCCTCAGCGCCTTGCATCTCATCCTTCGTGCAAAGTCTCAGCACATTTTAGTAAATGTGCGAGAATGGCACTTCGTGCAACATTCACAAACTATGCTAAAATGTAATATACTTCCAAATAAAATGGGTATATTTGAGAATAGGTAATTAGTAACCCATTAAGACGTATGCTTATGAAAAAGAAATTCTTTAACGCGAAAATCTATCGGAATAGTTCTGCAAGTGAGATCATCGTAGAGAACGGTAAGATCACTCAGATCGGTACCAACCTTCCCAAGTGCGATGAGGAGATAGACCTCAATGGCAAGTTTGTATTGCCACCCTATGTAGATCCACACCTTCACCTTGACTACGTCTACACTGTCTCCGAGATGGAGGGGCTGGGAGCAGCTTCGGGCACACTCTTCGAGGCGATCGAAAACTGGCCAAAGTACAAAGCCACCATGACCATTGATGGCGTAAAGCGACTAGCTCGCAAGGGTATTGAAGACGAGGTATCACAAGGTGTGCAATTTATCAGAGCGCAGACCGACGTCACCGACCCTAAGTTCACCGGGTTCAAAGCAATCATGGAGCTCAAGGAGGAGATGAAAGACATCGTTGATATCCAAGTAGTAGCCTTTCCACAGAATGGTATGTACACCTACAAAGGTGGTAAGGAGCTAGTAGAGGAGGCTCTAAAAATGGGTGCCGATGTGATCGGTGGCATTCCTCACTACGAGCCAGCACGCGAGTTTGGCGAGAAGTCTATCCACGACATTGTAGAGCTAGCCATGAAGTACAATGTACTCATCGACGTACACTGCGATGAGACCGACGACGTTATGGCACGCTTTGTGGAGATTCTCAACGCCCTTGTCTACCTTGAGGATTATGGTGAGAAGACCACCGCTAGCCACACCTGCTCCTTTGGTTCGGCCGATAACTCCTACGCCTATAGGATGTTTGATATGTTTAAGCGTAGCAAGATGAACTTCATCTCCTGCCCTACCGAGAATGCTTATCTACAGGGAAGGCAAGACACCTATCCAAAGCGCCGTGGCCTTACTCGTATCAAGGAGTTTATGGAGATGGGCATCAACATTGCATTGGCCCAAGACTCTATCAATGACCCTTGGTATCCACTTGGTAGTGGTAATATGATGAACATCCTTGACAATGCTATCCACCTATCACAGTACGCTAGCCCTAAGGAGGTAGAGACCGCCTTTGATATGATCACCTACAATGGTGCTAAGTGCTTGAATATCCACGACCAATACGGTATAGAGGTAGGCTGCGATGCCAACTTCATCGTGCTGGATGGCGATAGCGCTTGGGATTGCATCCGCCGCCGTGTAGGCGTACTCGCTTCTGTACGAAAGGGCGAATTCCTATTCAAGAAAAAGCCTACTGAGTACGAGGTACCCTTCAAGATGTAAGGCCCTCCACAATAGATCAATTAAAAAGCTACCCTCAAGTGTTGAGGGTAGCTTTTTTCATTTAGAGAATGTTGCACGAACTGCCATTCTCGCACATTTGAATCAAATGTGCTGAGACTTTGAACGAAGGATGAGATGCAAGGCGCTGAGGGTGAGGGCGCTGGGAGCGTACTCACGTACGTGACCGAGCCCGAATCCCGAAAGCAACGCCGCAGATCGCCTTCGTGCAACAGTCTCAT
>NZ_AQVC01000063.1 GCF_000372405.1 Porphyromonas somerae DSM 23386
CCCATGTTGTCGTAGCGGAAACTGACTATAGCGTGTTCATTTCTGGCTTCCGCCAGTGCCATGCCCGCCTTCATGCCCGTATCCACGGCGCTCACGCCCGCAGAGATGCCCTGTGAGGCGTTGGCGGAGGAATTGCCGGCAACACCCTCAAACGAGGAGCCCACACTCAGGGACAACTGGGTGCTGACGCTTTCAAAGTAACCGTGGGAGGTGGAAGGCGAAGACATAGGCGGATTATTTATAATGGTAGTACAGGTAAACTAAGGTAAGAAGCAGGAGGACGGCGAGGACACCCTTCACGAACCGGACGGCATTCCTGCCAAACAGGTCAATCCACATTTGCGTAAAGTCGCTGTTCCCGCTCGGCAGCAGCGTCCATTTCCAGTCAAAAATCAACCCTATGAGATACAGGATTACAAGGAGGATTGCCACGAGAAGCCCGTATTGCGGATGTTCCCGGAGGTAGGCAAACAACTTGCCGAAAAAATCATTCAATTGTTCCATAATCTGACGGGATTTGTGGAGGGGTTTTCATTTGTTGCTGGTACATTGACGTTCCCTGAAAATGGTTGACTGTTTTTTTTTGCTGAAACTGATTTCGGTTGACATCGTTTTCGTCGTCATACTAGAATGAGTTGTCTTGACTTTCCAAAGATACTGATTTTAGTTGACTCTGGCAGTTTTGGGGTGTCGTTCCCTGAAATTGGTTGACTGTTTTTTTTACTGAAACTGATGTCGGTTGACATCGTTTTCGTCGTCATAGTACTGTCCTTGAAAAAGGAATGGTATCCTGACGTAATCCCTGTAGGAAGTATAGAGCATGAACCGCTCCTCAATGACCTTCCCGTTCATGTCAAGCCTGCGGTACCATACTTCCTCGCCCCTCCACAGACATTTCAGTTATTTTATCGTTGATGTAGCCTTTTGCGGGGTATTATATATATTCTTTCTATTTTTTCTCCGCCAGTAATAGTAGTGGTTTTATAGCATTTATACATATTGCTCATACCTACCATACCCCATTGTTTATTCAGAACATCATTTTTATCCACATTAAACCGCGTGCCATGTTGCAAAAACTTATAAGTTTTTTTTGTACTAATTAGAATGTTAGGGACACAAAAACCAACATCGTCCATTTCCTCTTCTGGATTGACTAATGTAATACCAATGAATATACTAGAACTGACTTTGGCTATATACTCAAAATATAAACTAACATCATAAAGCAAGAATAAGGATACGTGAAGTAAATATTCAAGCACTTTCTCGGGTGGTATATATTTTTTTAAGAAATCGATATCCTTATATCGTGAAAACAATGGAATTTCCTCAAATACTCCATCTTTGATATTTACACGTTCTATTTCCCTAAACAACTCAGGTGTAAGGATTTTTTTGTATACTTTTGATGTTATAAATTCCATCCGTACTTCTTCAGCCATTTCTTTGTTTTCGGGCTTTGTCCCCGTCACTTTATGTTTACCCATATTTTTTTTGCGTAGTAATTCTTTTTATGCACATGTCGTTCCCTGAAAATGGTTGACTTATTTTTTTGCTGAAACTGATTTCGGTTGACATCGTTTTCGTCGTCATATTAGAATGAGTTGTCTTGACTTTCCAAAGATACTGATTTTAGTTGACTCTGGTAGTTTTGGGGTAGCTTTTCGTGGTATACCCCGGGCTTGTTTTTTTTCTTTTTCAAATCGGATAAACTCCCCGTCGGCAATGCAACAGACTAAGCCAAACGCCTGTAGCGGAGCGGAGGGCGTTTGGTGTGTCAGGGGTATTGCCGCTCTTTGTGTTCCGATTGAAAATGAAAAATCCAGTCTCTTCTCTCTTTGCCGAAATAAGTTCTATTTAGCTGGTTACTAGCTCCTTTGACTCTTTGTCTTTTCGAGCTTGCTCTTATCATCGCTTAGTACTACTGTAATAATGTTCCTTCTGAGTGCCAAGTTTGACATAAAAGATCAAACTACCAAATCTTGGGCGAATTTTCTTTTTCATCACTTCCTTTCCTTATAATTCCCTGGGACTTAGAAGAGGTTATTTTAGCTTATATATTTGCTGTCTGAAAGGTATTATTCAAATCAAACAGAGTGATTTATGGAAGCAAATAGCAATGACAACTACGTGCTGGTCTTAGAGGATCGCACCGAGGTAAAGAACCAGCAAGAAGCTGGGAAACTCTCCGTGGTTTCGGGTATTGATGATAAGGGCAAGCTCAAAACGACTGAGCCTCTTGAAGCTAATCAAGCAGCCTTTTTGAGGTTCAACAGCAAGGATGGACTGCTGAAGAACTTCATGACCAACTTTCTCAAGCAGTTCAATAACCCATCCCATTTCGGGCTATACAAGGTGTTGGCAAACAATGTGGAGCAAGGTGTGGATAACCTGCGTACTCTGCTCCAAAGCCGAGAGACTCCTGAAAGCAGACAGCAGTTGGCAGAGGTCGGTGTACCCTTTGAAGATTATCTGCCACAGCAGAAGAAGAGCACAGCCATTGATGCAGACAAGGTAGACTGGAAGATGCTCGACAGTCTCGGACTCTCCCGTGAACGGTTAGAGCAGAGTGGTGAGCTAGAGAAGATGCTCAATTGGCAGAAGAGCAACCTCGTGACCATAGCCATCCCCATAGGAGATACAACTATCTACACAGAGGCTCGCCTTGCCTTCCGCACAGACAATGAGGGCAATATCGGGTTAGCCATACACGCTATGCGTAAAGAGCCACAGCTCGACTATCCCTATATGGGCTACAAGTTCTCGCCCGAGGAAAAAGAGCAACTGCTCACGACAGGCAACCTTGGCAAGACCATCGAAGTAACACCCAAGAGCGGAGAGCCTTTTGCAGCCTACGTCTCCATCGACCCACAGACCAACGAGATCATCGCCTTGCGTGCCGACCGTGTAAGCATTCCTCAAGAGATCAAAGGCGTCACGCTCTCTGATCAACAATACAAAGATCTAGTGGAGGGTAAAGCGGTAGAAGTAGAAGGTATGACCGCTAAGAGTGGCAAGTCCTTCGATGCTACGCTTCAAGTCAATGCAGAGAAGAAAGGCATTGAGTTCATCTTCGGAGAGAACAAGAGTCTCAAAGAGCGTCAGGAACAGCGACAAGATCGTCAACAAAGCAAAGCACCCCGCAAGCTTTGTGGTCTAGAGCTGTCAGAGAAGCAACGAGAAGCCTTAGACAACGGTCGCACACTTTACCTCAAAAACATGATCGATAAAGAGGGACAACCCTTCAATGCCTATGTCCGTATGGACAAAGAGCAAAACCGCCCACGCTTCTACAAATGGAACCCTGACAAGAAGCAAGGGGCGGGAAAGGTCGAAGCCGTGGCGGAAGAACACAAGACGCAAGTAGCCGTAAATAACCACGGCAAGACCAACGAAGCTACCAAGCAGGTGAAAGAGCCACTGAAAAAGGGGCAAACAGAGCCCACTGCTGAACAAAAGCAGAACGAGAACAAGCAGAAGAAGTCTCGAGGACGTAAGATGTAACCCATAATCCATTCAAAGACTATGACAACATGTATTATTGCTGAGAAACCCTCGGTAGCACGAGATATAGCCCGAATCGTTGGAGCTACGACAAAGCAAGACGGTTATTTAGCGGGAAACGGCTACCTCGTCACGTGGGCTATGGGACACCTCATTACACTTGCCATGCCCGAAGCTTACGGCTATTCTAACTACAAAGCAGAAGAGTTGCCTATTTGCCCTAATCCCTTCCAGCTCATTGTCCGACAAGTGCGTAAGGACAAAGAGTTCCACGAAGACCCTGCAGCACTCAAGCAACTCAAGGCAATAAGCTCCTGCTTTAATCAGTCAGATCGTATTATTGTGGCAACAGATGCCGGAAGAGAGGGTGAGCTCATCTTTCGCTGGATTTACCGACACTTAAATAGTCACAAGCCCTTTGATCGCCTATGGATCTCCTCCCTTACTGACAAAGCTATCCGAGAGGGTCTAGCGAATATCAAGCCCGGGAGTCATTATGACCATCTCTATTACGCAGCCCAAGCACGAGCAGAAGCTGACTGGTTGATGGGAATCAATGCCAGCCGAGCACTCTCCATTGCTTACCGTGGAGGCTACTCACTAGGACGTGTGCAGACCCCGACTTTGGCCATGGTGTGTCATCGCTATATGGAGCATAGAGACTTTACCTCTGTTCCTTATTGGAAGCTCTCTGCGATGATAGAGGACGAGGGCTTAACCATCAAAGCCGTGAGCCTACAGAACTTTGATAATGAAGCTGCTGCCCAAACTGCTCTCACTTCGTTGCGCAGTATCGGCTCGCTTACGGTCACAGAGGTCACAAGAAAGGTGACGCACACAGCTCCACCCCTCTTGTATGACCTGACCGCTCTGCAAAAGGAGGCTAATGTACGTCACGGCTTCTCCGCAGATAAGACCCTCACCCTCGCACAGTCGCTTTATGAGAAGAAATTCACAACCTACCCACGCACGGGTAGCCGATATATCAGTGAAGATGTTTTTGAGGAAGTTCCCGACCTCCTTCGCAAGATTGGCAAACCATTGCCCCAAGAGCTGAATCGCCACTCGGTAGATGACAGCAAAGTTACCGACCACCATGCCATTATCCCCACGAGAGAAACTGCATCGGCATTGTCGGTAGATGAGACCACGCTTTATCAAATGGTCGTTACCCGCTTCGCAGAAGCCTTCTCGGCGCACTCAGAAGAGGAGCGTATGCAGGTAGTACTCAAGGACGAGACCAACAGCTATGTTTGGAAAGCGTGCCGTCAAGTCTCTTGGGGTTGGAAGTCTGTACAGAGTGCCACTCCTCAAGAGCATAAAGAGAGCGAGGAGGACGAGCCGATTTTGTCCTCATTACCCAACTTGACCGAGGGGCAAACGCTAGCCATCCAACAAGCAGACATAATCGAGCAAAAGAGCAAACCTAAGCCACTCTATACAGAAGCAACTCTGCTCTCGGCTATGGAGCATGCTGGCAAGGAGGTAGAGGATGTTGCAAATAAAAAGGCTTTGGCAGAGTGTGGCATAGGCACACCTGCCACACGAGCCAACATCATTGAGACGCTCATCCTGCGTGACTATATCCGTAGGGAGAAGAAGAGCATAGTCCCAACGGAGAAAGGGTTAGCCGTCTATGAAATCGTTAAGGACAAGCGCATTGCCAATGCGGAGATGACAGGAGCGTGGGAGGTAGCACTAGCAGCAATCGAGGCAGGAAGTATGGATGCTGGCAAGTTTGCACAAGGCATCAACTCCTACGTCTCCACCATCTGCGAGGAGTTGCTCTCCCTCGCCCCTGCACCTAGACAGCAAAGGTACCCTACATATCACTGCCCTAAGTGTGGTCGTGAGAGTGTGGGGATCTATGCCAAGGTGGCGAGATGCAAGAATGATGATTGTGATTTCCACATATTTCGTGAAGTATGCGGTACGTATCTCTCCGAAGAGAATATCCGAGACCTCATAACTAAGGGGCGTACCCCCATCTTGAAAGGCTTGACGAGCAAGGCAGGTAAGAAGTTCAATGCCCGATTGGTTCTACAAGAGGATAGTTCTACCAAATTTGAATTCGAGCAAAAGAGTAAGAAGAGATAAAACGACCTAGCTCCGCACCACAACTATCTCTCATGACACTCCCTACTTGTTTATCGCAGTTAATAGGAAGTCGCTTGGGGAGCCTTTGTAGTTTCTTAGGGAAGAGACTGTAGTGCCAATAGGGGTTGGCACTCTAGTTTCATAAGGAGGAAACTCTAGTTTCATCTAGGAGAAACTGCAGTTTCATGGGGAAGAAACTCCAGTGCCAAGCCTAGGGGAAACTTTTCCCATACGGATGAAACTGTGGAGTGACGGGGGAAAACAACATTTCCACTCAGACGAGACTCCACTAATTCACGTGAGGAATAAAAAGATCAAGTAATCGTATTTCCATTCTTGTGGTAGGTATCTCAATCCTTTTCGTGGGATTGACTTCCTCCCTCCATGGCTAACAACTATCATCAACAAACAGAGTACCTCTATGGCATACAACAAGAAAGCAGTTTTGGCAGCAAATGCAGAAGCAATCCGTGTGGTGCTACGATTAGAAAAAGAGCATCGTCCAGCTACCGAAGCAGAGAAACGCATCTTGCGTGGCTACCAAGGTTTCGGAGGTCTGAAGTGCGTATTGAACCGCACAGACACGCCAGCGGACATCCGCTATTGGAGTAAGTCGGAGCAAGAACTCTTTGCTCCGACACAGCAGCTCAAGCAGATGATCTATCGGGAAGCGGTCGATGCTCACACCGCCAAGCGGTACTGGGAGAGCATCAAGGCTAGTGTGCTCACTTCATTCTATACAGATAGACGTATCGTCTCTGCTATTTCAGATGCTCTAGCAACAAGAGGTGTGACGCTCAAACGATGCCTCGACCCCTCCTCGGGGATGGGTGCTTTTGCCGAAACATTTGCCAATCAGGTGGGCTTTGTTGATGCCTTGGAGAAAGATCTGCTAACGGCTCGCATCAGTCAAGCGTTGCACCCTTATGGCGAGGGCAACATCTTCGTGCGAAATGAACCCTTTGAAGCGATAACACCCCTAGAAGAGACGGAGAAGTATGACCTTGTAACCAGCAACATCCCCTTTGGAGACTTTATGGTCTATGACCGTGAGTATAGTAGGGGGGATGATCTCTTCAAAAAGGAGTCAACACGAGCCATTCATAATTACTTCTTCGTAAAGGGCTTGGACTGCACTAGAGAAGGAGGTCTCGTTGCATTTATCACTTCACAAGGTGTACTCGATGCAGCACTAAATGAGCCAATCAGACGCTATCTGATGCAAAACAGCCGACTCATCTCTGCTATCCGACTGCCATCAGGCATGTTTAACGAGCAAGCAGGAACTGAAGTCGGAAGCGACTTGATTGTCTTGCAGAAGCAGTCAGGCAAAGAGATTGGCGAGGAGCTGGAGAAGCAGTTTGTTCAGACAGTCGCCGTGCCCAAGGGGGATGGATTTTCTATGGCTTTCAACCACAACTCACTTTTCGAGGGTTCGTGGGATGATGTGGCATCTCGCACCATAGCCACCAGTCGTGAGCTGGGAAGAGACCCTTACGGCAAGCCAACTTGGAAGTATCACTTTGAGGGAACTATGGAGGATATGGCTGAGAGTCTCCGAATACAGCTCACACAAGATGTGACAGCACGTTTTGACCGCAAGCTCTATGAGACGGGTATAGCGATGAGCGAAGAAGAGCGACAAGCAGAACAGAAGCTCCACAGCCTAGGCATAACGACTGAACCTCTCATAGAAAGTCCCAATCATACAGCAGAGAATGAAGTGGATAAGGAGGAAGACAACGCTTATGATCTAATGCCTGATAGCATTAAGAGTCAACTCCCCAAGCTATATGAGACAGAGAAGCAACTCATTGGCGATCGTACAGCTTATGTCCGATATTTCTTCCCGCTGGGAGCCTATACAGCCTACCTTTTAGAGTATGACCCAGAAGAACGTCTTGGGTTCGGAGCAGTTACAATGGGTTACGGTTGGGAGCTCGGTTATATCTCCTTGGACGAAATGAAAGAGGTCAAGATACATGGCTTGGGGATTGAGCGTGACCTTCACTTTTCTCCTACTGCACTGCATGAGATAGCCGAGCTAGAAGAGCTTGTCCAAGGACGGTATAGCAAAGGGGTGGTACAAACAGAAACCCCAGTGGAAGAGGTCGAGGAGGAGTCCTTTTCAGAGGGAACTTCCATCAACCCCATCAAAAAGAATGAATTAACAGAACCCTCCCAGCAGGAGCAAGTCTCTTCAATGTTAGCACCAGCACCCGAAGGTGTGCCAGCTTTAACGCTACAGCATCAGTACGAAGCGGATATACGTACAGACCTAGAAGCCCCACGAGAGATGGGCGGACAGATGGTCTACTTTGATGACGACCATCATCCCGTGATGGATACAACTGATGTCGGTTTGGAACAGGCGGGTTATTTATTTGCTCCCGAAGAGTACGAACTTTGGACGCAGGAGGTCGCTCGTGTTAACAGGGAAATCAAAGAGGTCAATAAGCAACAGGCAGCCTCTAAGCCCAAGCAAAGTTTAGTAAAGCGTCCAAGAGCAAGAAGAAGTACTAAGCTCTCCTCAATCGAGCAGCCATCTCTATTTGACTTTGCAGAAGGGGAGAGAGAAGTACAGCCAGTTACAGAGGTTAAGAAATCGTTTGATGCTTCACCTCGTCCATTCCTCTCTTTGCCCGACTCGCATCTACGAGATGGGTCGATCGTGCTGCAAAATGGACAAGTGTCTTGTCCTAGAAAAAGTTGACTCATAGATAGATTTTTATGAGTAAGTTTGTAAAAAGGAGTCAACTCCAGAAGATTTATTTTGACCGAGTTATTCACCTCTATTTTGAGGAAAACTTAGGTTACACCCAGATTTCACACCTTGTTCCTATTGGTAGGACTACGATCCTGGAGTGGGTTCATAGGTACCTAGATTCTGGGTTAGACGAAGTTATAGAGATGAAGGCGAAGAAAAAGAAGAGACAAGAAGAGCACCGCGGATAT
>NZ_AQVC01000064.1 GCF_000372405.1 Porphyromonas somerae DSM 23386
ATAATAATACCTACGATATCCGCGGTGCTCTTCTTGTCTCTTCTTTTTCTTCGCCTTCATCTCTATAACTTCGTCTAACCCAGAATCTAGGTACCTATGAACCCACTCCAGGATCGTAGTCCTACCAATAGGAACAAGGTGTGAAATCTGGGTGTAACCTAAGTTTTCCTCAAAATAGAGGTGAATAACTCGGTCAAAATAAATCTTCTGGAGTTGACTCCTTTTTACAAACTTACTCATAAAAATCTATCTATGAGTCAACTTTTTCTAGGACAAGACAAAATGCTTATCGGCGAGTCTCAATTGCACCAAACGGTCGGCAATAAGGATCAAAATGATCCTTACATCCTCGGCGAAAGAGAGGAGAAAGTGACTGAAGTTGTCACTCGTTATCACTGTGCTCTTGGAGTAAAGGTCACCCACCTTCTGCAGAAGCTCAACAAGGTGTAGCACATCCTCTCCAAAAAGTTCTCGCACTCGTGATTCTTTCACAGCACCTCTCTGCACTGGTAGCTGTAGAAGTAATGCAATGATGCTGGCACCGCCAACACCAACCTCCTCGGCAAGTGCTATGGAGGTCAGTAGCTTTTGCAAGAGCAGTGGTAAGCCAAAGCGATCCATCTCCCCTCTTGTCTCTAGCTCGAACGATTGCAGGATAGGGACTAAATCCTGAAGCTCCTTATCCGAAAGGTCGTGAGGTAGCTCTGCTAGCCTCTCTAATAGTAAGTCCAATGAGACCAACTTGTCCAATTCCTTATACCTCTTCATCTCTCCTGAATTTACCAGCGTCACCAACTAATTGTATGCTAAGGTACAAATTATACTTCAATTTGCCACAATTAAAGGGGAGGGTGGAGCTACTCATTTCTATTTTCACTCATTAATGTATGAGAAAAGAAAAGGGGAACTCTACCTTTGGATTAAACCAACCACTATATATATGAGTCATAAGAACAGAAAAAGACCCTTAAGAATACATAAAAGCGGTCAAAGTGTTTATGAGATTACAAAATAATGGTATCTTGCGTGTAGCAATTGACATTAATAAGCAAGTTTAGAACAGATTTACAATAGGAGGAAATATTATGAAGAGGTTTGACTTAATAGCAAGAGGGCTCTTACTGCTCTTTATCGCTTCGCCTATGGTTTCGATAGGTGCCAGTGCACAAGACGATGCTTACCTTACCCCTTCGAGAGCTAAGGAGTTGCGCAAAAAGGAGGCAGCCGAGAAAGCAGCCCTTCAGAAGAGAATGGAGGAGAAACGTGCTGCCGAAGCAGCCAGAAGAGAGAAGGCACGTGCCGAATATCAAGAAGATGTCAAGGATTGGTATAATCGGAGAGATATGAAGGTAACCATCGAGGAGATGGAGGAAAATCTAGACCAGCTTGATGGCACTCCCAACGCCCAAGTAAGAAAAGGCGGTAAGTACAGCAATCGGATACGTCGTTTCGACCGTCCGAATGAGGATAGAATAGTCCTCCAAAATGTACAGCAAGTCTATGTGCTAGATGACTATGACTACTATGACCCTTGGACAAATAGCTACTATGGTAGAGATTGGAATAGTGGGGTCAATATCATCATCAACCAAGGGGCTCCATGGAGATCCACTTGGGATTACTACGGCTATGGACGCTGGGGTGCCCCTTACTACTATGGCTACTACAGTTGGTATGACCCATGGAGTAGCTATTGGTACGACCCTTGGTACTATGGAGGCTCTAGATACTACTGGGGCTACAGACGTCCTTGGGGTGGCTTCTACGCCGGCTGGGGTGGCTACTATGGAGGATACTACGGTGGTTACTATGGAGGCTATGCCAATAGCTATTGGAATGGCTACAGCGATGGCCGATACGATGGTCGTCGGGATAGATACTACAGCACTCCTCGCTCTAGCTATGGCAGAAGCACAGGTAGGTACTATGATAGAACCTCCCACAATGCCATCTACGGACGTGCCCTTGGCAACTCAAGCCGCACAGTAGAGGGTTCAGGCTACTACGACCGCAGTACCCGCAGCTTCAGCAATTACGAAAACGCTAACCGCAATAGCAATAGGTACAACAGCAACAACCGAACGAGTCGCTGGGATAGGAATGCAGCTAATCGCAATTCAAGCTACGATAGAAATAGCACCTACTCTGCACCTACCCGCAGCAGTGGCTCCTACAGCTCACCATCGAGAAGCACTAGTAGCAGCAGTAGCTCATCAAGCAGTGGTACCACTCGCACTACTACAAGTCGTCGCAGATAAGATAATTTTTATTCTTGCGTCAATTAACTATAGAATATAGGACAGATGAAAACGATATATAAATATACATTTCTAGTAACAGTAGCTCTAATGGGTGTTACCTCCTCTTGGGCACAAGCGCCATCTGATGCTTATCGTAATATCCAAGAAGGCATCACGGGTACAGCTCGCACCAAAGCGATGGGAGGAGCCGTGGGAGCTATTGGTGCTGATGCAGGGGCAGCGTATGTCAATCCTGCAGGCGCAGCACTCTTTTCTCGCACAACTATTGGTATTGGACTAGACGTAGGAAAAGGTAGCATCACTATAGGAGATATTAGGCGAGAGCTAACGCTTGGTGGACTGAATAATGTTTCTTACTTTGGTCGCTCTATAGGAATTCCAGTATCTAGCAACAACTCCTTGAGATTTAACTTTGGGTTTAATGTGGGACAGGAGTATAATTATAAGCGTGACTCTGAGATGGAGATGACCCAACCAAAGTTTAGCATCACAGATCTCATCTCTGCTAAAGCAGCTCTTGAAGGGTTGTCTTCTGATCGGTACTTAGCGACAAAGACTTATGACCCATTTATGAGTAGTGTCAACCCTATGGTGGCTCTTGCATTGAATGGCGATATCATTGAGGAGATTAAAGATGTAGATAATGCTACAGGAAAGGTAACTAATCAATATTATACCTCTACATTTTACACTCAAAACCCTGATAAGTCACTTTCGCTATGGCCAATTAGAGGGAACCGACTGAACGTTAGCGAGCACGGCTCTAGGTATTACACCGACTTTAACTTTGCAATGAGCCTCAATGATAGCTATTTCTTTGGTGCTTCGCTACGTATCGGATCAATGAACTATGGCAGGGCTTCGATGCTTCGTGAGGACTATAATGATACTAAGGATAATAATAATAGTTTCCTTGAGTATGGAACTAGCTTAGATGTTACTGGTGCGAGCCTCGGGCTCAATCTCGGCTTCTTGATGGCATTGGGTGACTATGGACGTATTGGTATTTCCTACCTTACTCCACAGTATGCACAATACAAGGAGCTATACTCTGGCTCTGTCAGAAGTCGACTAAATACTCCAAACCCTACGAAGGATCCTTACTTTACCTTTGAAACTGATGAGTATAGAAGTGACTATGCCATGATCACTCCAGGGAAGCTAACCATAAGTGCTATGGCGTTCCTCTCAAAGTATGGAATGGTCTCTTACGACTTCCAATACCGCAATCTTGGTCACTCCAAGATACTGCTTAGCGGTGCTGGAGTGAGTGGTGTTTCAGACTTCATCAAGGAAGATTATGGGGCAGAGCTAACCCATCGAGTTGGGCTAGAGGTAAGACCCATCAATTGGCTCTCTCTACGCACTGGCTACGCTTATACTGGCAATCCACTTAAGTCTGAACCTCTTAAGAAGGAGGCTGAGGGTGGACTAGACTACGAGTACCCTGCTAGCGGTATGATTGCCGACTTTATCCTGCCACGTAGCTACCAAGCCATCACTGGCGGGATAGGATTTAATATAGGAAGAAGTACTACACTCGACCTCGCCTATGTGCACGAGATTCGCAAGGAGAAAGCATATCCCTTTACTGGTTGGACCGACCCTAAAGACCCTGAGAAATCCTTTATTGCAGTTAAGGGAGGCGACCTCAAAGAGACCAGAGGTAGCTTCGTTGCCAACCTCACGTTTAGATTCTAAGGCTACCAAAGCCTAAATAAAAAGGACCTCCCACCGAGGTCCTTTTTATTTGCCACAAAACTTCGTGCAACATTCTCTTGTTAAGTCTGTAGTTTGCTGGTTTTTGTGTACCTTTGGAGATGAGTGAATTAACTTTTTAGCACAATGATTTTATGAATGATATATCTAAGGTGACCGCTCGGCACCTCTTGAGATTGGAGGCGGTGAAGCTAAGTCCTAAAGCTCCATTTACGTGGGCATCAGGCTGGAAAAGTCCTATATATTGCGATAACCGTGTGACGCTCTCTGACCCTGAAGCACGCACCTATATCAAGAAGGCATTGGCGGAGACGATCCGCACCCATTTCCCTGAGGTGACTGCTATTAGCGGTGTGGCGACTGGTGCCATTGCTCAAGGGGCTTTGGTGGCCGATGTGATGGAATTACCTTTTAGCTATATTCGCTCAAAGGCGAAGGACCATGGTATGGGCAATCAGATTGAGGGTCGTATTCTCCCTACTGATAAGGTGGTGGTGGTTGAGGACCTAGTGAGTACTGGTGGCAGTAGCCTTAAGGCAGTGGAGGCTCTCCGTGAGTTTGGCTGCGAAGTGCTGGGCATGGTGGCGATCTACACGCATGGTCTGCAGAAGGCCGAGGAGGCTTTTGAGGAGGCGGGTGTGACGCTACGGACCCTCAGTTGTTACGACGCAGTGATTGAGGAGGCAGTGGCGAGCCACTATATCTCGCACGATGATTTGGAGATGCTGCGGGAGTGGCGTAAGGACCCTGCCAATTGGGGTAAGTAATTAAGTAATAGTATTATAGTATGAATGTATATACCAGTAGACCGATTGAGATAAAAAAAGATATCCAGACCCTCTATGGTTTGGTCTCTAAGCCAACTAACCTACAGCCCATTATTGATAAGGCTGGGGACAAGGTGGCTGAGTATAAGATTGAGATCAGTGATGAGCAGATCACTTTCTTTGCCCCTGCACTGGGTCAGATAGGCCTTAAGAAGATAGAAGAGGTAGCACCCAATCTAGTGAAGTATGAATCCTTTAAGTCTCCAGTGCCACTTGCTCTACAGCTTAATCTCTCTGAAGAAGGTGCGGATAAGACCTTGGCACAGATACAAGTAGAAGTGTCGATCCCTCCATTCCTTGGTGGTATGGTGAAGGGTAAGATCACTAAGGGACTTGAAAAGGTGGCAGATCTCTTGGAGATGGTGGACTTCTCTAAGATTGGTCTTTAATCACTACTGAAGCAGTGGGGAGGTTGGTGGTGCGAAGATGGATGTCGCTCTTCGTATTGCTCTTTGCCCTTTTCTCGTGTGGGGAGCAGGGGATGGAGCTAGAGGCGGAGCATCCGCTTCGTCGTCTGCCTATTGCCCTGAGGGTGTCGCTTGACCATGAAGGGCGAGCCCTGCTAGAGCCTTATAGCTATATGCTCTATGAGCGACCTCTCTATCGTGGAGAGCGACTAGGCTATATGGGAGTAGTGGTGGTGCATGGGGTGGGGGAGCAGTATGCTGCCTATGACCTTGCTTGCCCTTATTGCTGGCCAACGGAGGTGTCTGTAGTACCATCGCTGAATAGTGCAAAGGGGGTGGTGATAGCGGAGTGTGCAGAGTGCCATACGGTCTATGACTTGGCATTGGGATTGGCACACCCTGTTGCTGGCCCTGGGAGTTATCCGCTCCTGAAGTATCGTGTCTATCGTAGGGGTTCGCAATTGTGGATTGAATGATTGCTCGCCTGAAGCCTAATCGGACAATTCGGACGGGTCGGACAAGTTGGACAAGTCGGGCGGGGGAAGCGATGCTTCTATAAATAAAAAGAGAGCTAGGCAGACGATTGTCTGTCTAGCTCTCTTTAGTTGTATTAGGGTTTCAGCTTACATCATGCCGCCCATGTCGGGGGTTGGCATTGCAGGAGCGTTCTTCTCAGGGAGGTCGGTGATGACACACTCTGTAGTTAAGAACATACCAGCGATGCTAGCTGCATTCTCAAGGGCTACACGAGCCACCTTGGTTGGGTCGATGACACCAGTCTCGGTGAGGTGCTCGTACTTGTCGGTGCGAGCATTGTATCCAAAGTCGCCTTCGCCATCCTTGAGCTTCTGTACCACTACGGCGCCCTCCTTGCCAGCGTTGGCTAGGATCTGACGAAGTGGCTCCTCGATGGCACGACGAATGATATCGATACCGGTCTGCTCATCATCGGTCTCGCCTTTCAGCCCCTCAAGAGCCTTGGTAGCACGGATATAAGCAACGCCACCACCAGGTACGGTACCCTCTTCGATAGCTGCACGGGTAGCACTGAGAGCATCCTCTACGCGGTCCTTCTTCTCCTTCATCTCTACCTCGCTAGGTGCACCTACATAGAGGACAGCTACACCGCCGGCTAGCTTAGCCAGACGCTCCTGTAGCTTCTCCTTGTCGTAGTCGGAGGTGGAAGCCTCGATTTGGTTCTTGATCACCTGTACACGTGCCTCGATATTCTCCTTGGCACCACCGCCATTCACGATGGTAGTATGATCCTTATCAATGGTTACCTTCTCAGCCGAACCAAGCATCTCCATGGTAGCAGCCTCTAGGCTGAGGCCAGTCTCCTCGGAGATAACGGTACCGCCAGTAAGGATAGCAATATCCTCGAGCATTGCTTTACGACGATCGCCAAAGCCAGGAGCCTTGACAGCAGCTACCTTGAGTGAACCACGTAGGCGGTTAACTACTAGCGTAGCGAGTGCCTCGCTCTCGATATCCTCTGCGATGAGCAGTAGGCCACGACCAGTCTGCACTACCTCTTCTAGGATATGTAGAATCTCCTTGAGGGTGCTGATCTTCTTATCGTAAATAAGGATGTAGGGGTTCTCAAACTCCACGAGCATCTTCTCGGTATTGGTAGCGAAGTATGGTGAGATGTAGCCCTTATCGAACTGCATACCCTCAACTACCTCTACAGTAGTCTCCATGCCCTTTGCCTCCTCTACGGTGATAACGCCCTCTTTCTTCACCTTTTCCATCGCCTCGGCAATCAGCTTACCGATGGTCTCATCGCCATTGGCTGAGATCTTAGCTACGTGCTCAATCTTGGCTAGGTCGTCACCTATCTCCTTGCTCTGCTCACGGAGAGAAGCGACTACGGTAGCAACTGCTTTGTCGATACCACGCTTTAGCTCCATTGGGCTAGCACCGGCAGCGAGGTTCTTGATCCCTACATTCACGATACTCTGTGCCAATACGGTGGCTGTGGTGGTACCATCACCGGCATCGTCATTGGTCTTGCTGGCCACTTCCTTTACCAGCTGAGCACCCATATTCTCAAATGGATCCTCGAGCTCTATCTCACGAGCTACAGAAACTCCATCCTTGGTGATATGAGGGGCACCGAACTTCTTGTCGATGATCACGTTACGACCCTTTGGGCCAAGGGTTACTTTTACTGCATTTGCTAGCTGGTCAACACCGCTCTTGAGCAGGTCTCTAGCTTCGGTCTCAAACTTTATTTGCTTAGCCATATATCTTTCTGTTGTTTTATAGATTCATTGAAATTACTTCTCTATCACTGCAAGTACGTCGCTCTGGCGCATCATGATGTACTTAGTACCCTCTAGCTCTAGCTCAGTGCCGGCATACTTGCCGTAGAGTACGCGGTCGCCCTCCTTGAGGAGCATCTTCTCATCCTTCGTCCCCTCGCCAGTTGCCTTTACGACACCCTGTAGAGGTTTCTCCTTCGCTGTATCGGGGATGATAATCCCACTTGCTGTCTTCTCTTCTGCCTCAGCAGGTACCACAAGTACCCTATCTGCCAATGGTTTGATAGTCATATCTACTACTTAAGTTTATAAGTTATACATTTAAATTATCTTCATTCAGTATTAGGTATTATGAAATAAGTGTGCCAATGTCATTCTGCTGCCACTGGGTGACAAATTCGGTAGTGGTCTGTCAGTAGTTGGCTTGGAGTAAAAAGAAAGAGGTGACAAAGTGTCGCTGCACTTCGTCACCTCTCTTGCTCTTCCACTTGGACTTGAACCAAGGACCCTCTGATTAACAGTCAGATGCTCTAACCAACTGAGCTATGGAAGAATCAAAAAACGCTCTTTCT
>NZ_AQVC01000065.1 GCF_000372405.1 Porphyromonas somerae DSM 23386
TTTGGTATATTGCGGTTTGAATTGATCAAATCACTTTTCTATACCAGAAAATGGAGAGAAACGTTTACGACGTTATTATTATAGGTGCCGGCCTTGCTGGCCTCAACACCGCCTACCACCTTTCGAAGGGAAGGAGGGTAGCCCTCTTCTCATCGGCCACTTTGGAGGATAGCAATTCCTACTTTGCCCAGGGCGGTATGGCCGCGGTCACCTCCTCTAGCGATAGTCCTAGAGAGCACTATGAAGATACTATGGTGGCGGGGGCGGGTCTTTGCGACCCCGAAGCGGTGCGTGTGCTGACCGAGGAGGCACCCAAGGCGGTGGAGGAGCTGGAGCGGCTCGGGATGCAGTTCGATAGTGTCGATGGGCATCTCGCTTTGGGTCTTGAGGGAGGGCACCATCATCACCGCATCTTGCATGCTGGGGGCGATGCCACAGGGCGTCAGATCTCCCGCTTTATGATTTCTAAGGTAAAGGGGGAGCCTGGGATTACCCTCTTTGAACACCATACATTGATAGCGTTGATTGTGGAAGAGTACCGCTGCTATGGAGCATGGATATGGGATGCTGAGGCTAGGCAGCTAGAGGCGTACTACGCCCACTCTGTGGTATTGGCTACTGGAGGAGCTGCCGCTCTCTATAGACCCACTACCAATCCACCTACCGCATTGGGCGATGGCCTTTCGATTGCCTACCAAGCAGGGGCAGTGGTGCGAGATATGGAGTTTATACAGTTTCACCCCACTGCTCTGCACCTCAAGGGTGCCCCCTCCTATCTGATTAGCGAGGCGGTTCGTGGCGAGGGTGCTTATCTGCTCAATCCCGATGGGGAGCGCTTTATGGTCGGTCGACACCCTTTGGCCGAGTTGGCACCTCGTGATGTGGTGGCACGTGAGATCTATAGCGAGATGCAAAAGTACGATGTGGATAGCATCACCCTCTCCCTTCGTCACTTGGATCCCCAGAAGATATACCAGCGCTTCCCCACCATTTCAAAAGAACTACAGAAGTATGGGCTCGACTTAGCCACCGAGATACCGATTGCCCCAGCAGCGCACTACACGGTGGGGGGTGTACGGGTGGATCTCAATGGACACACCTCTATCGATGGCCTTTATGCCGTAGGAGAGGTCTCCTCAACAGGGCTGATGGGGGCCAATCGACTCGCTAGCAATTCTCTCGTGGAGTGCCTTGTCTACTCCACGAGGATCGCCCGCCATATCGAGGAATTAGCCGATACGCCAATGGTTTACCCCACTACTATTCAGCCTCCAGTACAGCTTCGTGAAGGCTTTGACGATGAGGTGTGGATGGCAGAAAAGGGACGGAAGATGATGAAGCGCCTAGGCAAGATATTGATGAAGCGAGCGGGTATCGTGCGAAGCTCTAAGCGTCTGCAGAAAGGATTGGCAGAGGTCACAGAGCGACTTTCGGAGTTGGAAGACTTGGCGAAGGAGAGTATCGCCGTGCGGGAGGTGTACAATCACCATCTGGTGGCTCAGCTGATTATGCTTTCGGCAGAGTTTAGGGAGGAGAGCCGTGGGGGACATTATCGCAAGGATTTCCCGGAGACTTTGCCACCAGAGGCGGCCTACCATACAGAGATACAAGAGAATAAGATTACTAAAGTAAAATACCATGAATAGAGAATACTTACTGGACCAATTGATAGATATTGCCATAGAGGAGGATATCTCCACTGGCGACCTCGCCACTAATGCACTGATTGCTAAAGGGCAGCGTGCTACTGCACTTATTACCGCCAAGGCTGATGGTGTGATTTCGGGGCTCGCGGTGGCGGAGCGGGTGTTGGAGACCATTTCAACGGAGGAGTACCTCTTTGAGCCTTATCTCCAAGATGGCGATCGTGTGGCAAAGGGCGATAAGATCCTTAAGATCGAGGGCACCTATCGCGACCTCCTCACTAGTGAGCGGCTGATGCTCAACTTCCTACAGCGGATGAGTGGTATTGCCACTGCTACCCGACAAATGGTCGACCTGATTGCTGGCACGAAGGCCCAATTGCTCGATACCCGTAAGACGGTGCCAGGGCATCGGCTGACTGATAAATTGGCAGTGAAGCATGGGGGTGGTACCAACCACCGTATGGGTCTCTATGATATGGCGATGATCAAGGATAATCACATCAAAGCGGCAGGAGGCATATCCAAGGCCATCAAGCAGGTGAAGGCAACGCTCCCTATCTCGGTAAAGGTAGAGGTGGAGACCACCAATCTGGAGGAGGTGAAGGAGGCACTGCAAGGGGGTGCCGACATCATTATGCTGGATAATATGAGTACCTCTCTGATGAAGGAGGCGGTAGCTCTGATTGGCAATAACGCAGCGACGGAGGCGTCGGGAAATATCACCCACGAACGGATCCGTGAGGTGGCGGAGACGGGGGTCGATTTTATCAGCGTTGGAGCTTTGACGCATAGTGTCCGTGCCCTAGATATGAGTATGAATTTTGAAGTGAAGTAAGTAAAGATGGAGGCTATTATAAAGGAGATCAACCGACTGAAGAAGGAGAAGAATGCTATTATCCTAGGACACTATTATGCCCGACCTGAGGTGCAGAGGGTGGCCGACTACCTAGGCGATTCCTTGGGTCTCTCGAGGGTGGCAGGCGAGACGGATGCCGATATCATCCTCTTTTGTGGGGTGGAGTTTATGGCGGAGACCGCCTCGATTATTTCGCCCGATAAAAAGGTGCTGATCCCGGTGAAGGGGGCTGGCTGTACGCTGGCTCAGTCGATTACAGCAGCGGGGATTCTGACATGGAAGCGGAAGCACCCCGATGGGATTGTGGTGAGCTATGTCAATACCACTGCTGAGGTAAAGGCGGTGACCGACTATTGTGTCACTTCGGCCAATGCCCTTAAGATTGTGAAGCAGTTGCCGGAGGGGCGGCCCATCCTTTTCACTCCCGATAAAAACCTAGGGGAGTACATCAAGATCGCTACAGGGCGGGAGATGGATATCTGGCAAGGGGAGTGCTATGTGCATGATGTGATTACCACGGAGCTAGTAGAGCACTTCCTCGAGAAGTATCCCGATGCTGAGCTACTGATCCACCCTGAATCGGCAGCATGTAGCAATCGCCAACTCTTGGAGCATCCGAGGGTGATTGTTGGGTCGACGACTAAGATAATGAACCGTCCGTCGGAGAGTAAGTACAAGCAATTCCTGATCGCAACGGAGCCAGATACATTGGCAGAGCTGACCCGTCAGTATCCCGACCTAGACTTCGTGCCTGTGATCCCAGAGCATAGGTGTGAGTATATGAAGCTGACAACACTGGAGAATATCCATGATGCCCTCCTCCACGAGCAGTATGAGGTGAAGGTGCCTGAGGAGCTGAGGGAGAAGGCGATAGTACCTATTGAGCGGATGCTAGAGCTCTCCTAATGGATTGGGTGCGATGAAGCTCAATGCTGAGATACATCTACGGGAGTTGAATGGGCAGAAGATCGGGGTGATCATGACGCCCCTTGGGCTCGATTATACCAAGGTATTAGAGCTCAATGAGAGTGCCGCCTATCTAATAGAGGAGACAAAGGACCGCGAGTTTACCGAGGAGGCCTGGATCACCCTCCTACAGCGTCGCTACCAAATCTCCCAAGAAGCGGCCACCAATGATGCCCGCAAGCTCATTGATGCCCTCACCACTGCCCGCCTCCTCAGCCACTAATAATCCCTTGTCGAGGCCCAACTGCAGATGACCAGGGGGGGGAATAGGTACCCATAATAGACGACCCTTGTGGTTGCACTTAGATAAGATAGTGCGACAACAAGGGTCAAATTTTATTCCGTGCTCAATCAAAGCGAGAATGTTGCACGAAGTGCCATTCTCGCACATTTGAATCAAATGTGCTGAGACTTTGAACGAAGGATGAGATGCAAGGCACTGAGGGTGAGGGCGCTGGGAGCGTACTCACGTACGTGACCGAGCCCGAATCCCGAAAGCAACGTAGCAGATCGCCTTCGTGCAACAGTCTCAAAGCAAAAATTGAGTTGCAACTAAGCAATCGCTGAGATGCAACAAAGCAAATGCTTAGTTGCATCTCAATTTTCGCCTTTCTAATCCATTGATTTATAGCAGGATAGAAGAGGCGTATTTTCGACTTGTCCGATGAGGGCATCCAGAGCACCCTGTCGGGTGCTGGTGGTAGAAGCCCGAAGGGGTTGCACTTTGAGATTTATAGGTTGTTATCTATATGTACCCCGTTCGGGGTAGTGTGGATGTGTTGGTCTCTGCTACCCAAGCTTCACCTTCCGGCTCGCTGTCGCTTGCCCTCAGGGGGAAGCTTTTCTTTTTGTATTTATTGATGATGCGACGTATCTTTGAGAACTCATTATAAATAATCGCATTAGCATTCTCTGGTTGTTCATCATTCTTCCAGAGCTGATTCTTAAGGTCGTCAAATCTTACATTATTTCTTTCTTGCATTTTAATAATACAGTATGAAAAATTCATTATCTTGCACCCGTGTAAGTCTCATGCTAATGTCTATGTTTTTTGTTATTAATTCACACTTTACAAAGATAGCATTATTGGGGCTTACACACTTTTTTGGGACAATATTCAGAAAAATGAGCAACAAACAACAATATTATGAATAATAGATTTCTGCTAATTATTATATGTACTATCACGCTATTGATAGGTAAAGTTTGCTCTGCGCAAGTTACAGGTACAATAGTTAATGGGGAGAAGCAGCCTGTCTGTGGTGCCTCTATTACACTGAGCAGCAAGGGGAAGCCAGATAAGAGTATTTCTACTTCAAACAAGAAAGGATTATTCAGTGTGGAAACAAAAATGCTCGAAGGACAAGATTGTATTCTTGAAATTAGACATGCAGCCTATGCTCCCTACCTGCTTTCTTTACAGAAAATGCCGAAAGCGATTGAGCTTGATACACTACGATTGGAGGAAAACGTCCTCGAAGCGGTAACGGTCATGGCTGATAGATTTATCAATAAAGTGGATAGAAAGCTACTGTTTCCATCTCAAGATATCATTAAGCGTTCAAACTCTGGCTATGATCTCATAGATAAGGTTAATTTACCCGGTATTTATGTAGATATGGCAAGCAAAAAGGTGGAGAAGCGTGGCTCGGGAAGTGTTCCTGTTTTTATCAACGAAAAGCGTGCCTCGCAGGCCGATGTCGTTGCCCTGCGACCTGATGAGGTTGTGCGTATCGAGTATATTGATAATCCTGGTGTAGAATTTGGACTGGATACACCCACTGCTATCATTAATTTTGTCGTTAAGCCTCGTATGAAAGGGATGTCTATAGGTTTTAATCTAAATGATGCTGTGACGACATTGAATGGACAGAATTATATCTATGCTCAATATAATCACCGTCTGTCCAAATGGGGAATTTACTATCAGAATGACTTTTCAAATTTAAGTCGAAGACACATTGACCAAACGGATACCTATACTTTAGCTGATGGAAACCTTCACGAAATACGCCGTGAAGGAATGAATACAAAATTGGCATACGCAAACCATGATTTCGGTATTACCTATGATTTGACAAAGAAGGGACAGTATACCTTTATGGCACAGGTAAGCTGTCACTTATATAACAGCCCAAACAGAGGACACCGCCAGCGAATTTATGAAACTGGTAAGCCTACATATTACGCTTTGACTGAACCTACTGAACATTATTTCTCGCCAACGATAGATCTGTTCTTTAGGCGCTATTTTAAGGAAAATCGTACATTGACCTTCAATTTAGTGGGTACCATGTATGATACGAAATATGGATATAGCTTTAAGACTTTTGATAAAGAAGATTTTGACTTGCCGACATCACAATATGGCTACGATACAGACGGCAAACGCTATTCTCTTATTGGTGACGTAAAGTATAGTCAGCCTTTGGGTAGATCCAGATGGACTTCTGGAATCAGTCACCTGCAAGGCTATACCAAAAATAAATATACAGGAACTTCTGACATTATCAATGATATGCACAACAGCAGTACCTATCTTTATTCCCAGATCTCAGGAACATCCAGCAACCTACGTTATTTGGTTGGTATAGGAGGTAGCTATCAATATTATTCGCAGGGGACACAGAGTTATCATTACTTCCTTTTACGCCCATCCCTAAGTCTCAGCTATCCTTTTCTGGGCAAGGGAAACATACGATATGTCTTCAATATATCCCCCAATGCACCATCTTTGGCTAATTTGAGTAATAACAGGCAGCAGTCGAATGAATACGAATATCATGTAGGTAATCCCAACTTAAAACCTTTCAGCAGATATACACAGACGCTAACCCTCTCTTACGAGCATAAGTACTTCTATATTGAAAATACAACGGGACACACGTATAGCCGAAAGCCTATCTTAGAAGAAATAACGAGAAATAGCGACGCAAATGGGAGAACATGGTTTGATTTTGGCTATGAACAGCAGAAATCTGCAGCCGACTTTTGGAACTATACTAATGTTCAACTTTATGTTATACCCAATGTTCTGACATTGGATGGCGGATTCTCGTACCTGCTATCTCGTTGCGTAGGAAATAATTATACCCACAACTTCCATCGACTATGGGGATATGTTGGCTCGAAACTGTTTTTAGGCAAATGGAACTTCAGAGCTTCTTGGTCTGCAAAGGAAAGAAACTTTAATGGGGAAAGTGAGAATACCACTGGTCAAAACATAGAAGCACAAGTGAATTATAAACTGACCCAAAACCTTTCCATTGGTCTTTATGGCTCTCATCTATTTCTAAAAAATGGCTCTACTTTCGGAGAGGCTACGCACTCTCAATTCGTCAAGAAAGATTTAACTGTATATATTCCAGAATGGGGAAATATGATCTCCTTGAATCTAACGTGGAATCTTTCGCGCGGACGTAAATATCAATCAGATCAAAAGGGTGTATGGAATCGTGACAACGAAACAGGAATATTTAAAGGTAGGTAACAAAGATTATTGCGGGTGGGTATCGTTTACCCCCAGTCTTCGGCTCTGCGAGCCTCGAATGGAAGCTAGCTGAATGGCACCCTGTCGGGTGCTGGTGGTAGAAGCCCAAAGGGGTTGCACTTTGAGATTCATAGGTTGTTATCTATATGCAACCCCTTCGGGGTAGTGTGAATATATTGGTCTCTGCTACCCAAGCTTCACCTTATGGCTCGCTGTCGCTTGCCCTCAGGGGGAAGCTTGGGTTATTACACCGTGAAACCCCTTTCGGGGTTTTCTTAATCATTGAACAATAACATATCTGCAACAGTTGTTCGGGGCTTAGGGGGGATGCCCCTCCGACTTGTCTGATAAGCCACTATCCAAGACATTTGATAGCTTAGGTGGGAGACTCTTTTTTTTACCGCATCGGCGCTGGAGTTTCACCGCATCGAAACTAATCGGTTGAGGCAACAAAAAAGGGCGCCCGTTATGGGTGCCCTTTTTGCAGTATGACGGGCATGTCATACATCTGTGGTGAAAGTCCACTCGGGGCGTAGTTGCCAACGAACCCCATAGCGACTTGCAAGTTTCAA
>NZ_AQVC01000066.1 GCF_000372405.1 Porphyromonas somerae DSM 23386
TCCGCTGAGTCCCGAGCCGGGTTCGCGGCGGGTGTATATTTTGATGACGGCACCGACCGATGAGCTGTACTTGGCGCCAGGATTGGTGATCACTTGAATATCCTTGATGAGGTAGGGCTTTAGCTCTCTCAATTGATTGGGGGCGGTCATTAGTCGGTCGTTGATGTAAATGACTGGGGTGCCCTTTCCGGTTACTTTCACCTTGTCATTCTCCACCTCTACTAGTGGAATACCTCTGAGCACGCTGTAGATGTCGGTGAGCTTGGAGAGGGGCGACCCATCAATTTGGGTGCTAAGTCCGCCAGCGACCAATCGGTGCGAGACGCGATTGGCGGTGATGGCTACCTCCTCTAGCATGGTGGTGCTCTCGGAGAGGGTGAGTGCTTGCACCTTGAGGTCTTTGCAAAGCACTTGCTCGGTGCTGTAGCCGATCAGACTTGCTTGGAGTAGGACAGGTAGCTTGTGGTCGCCAATAGAGAGAGCAAAGGTGCCATCCTCCTTGGTGACGCCTCCTACGATGGTGGCGGAGTCGGGTAGGGCTATGGCTTTAATCGTGGCATAAGGAAGTGGTTTCCCCTCTTTGTCCGATACCTTTCCCTTGATCTCTTGTGCCAATAGGTTGCCTGTAGCCAAGCAAAGTATCAGCAAACTGGTGATGAATTGTTTCATAATGTGTGTGAATATCTTAGTGGTTTTGATTATGGCTTTTCTCTATCCTTCCCTCCTTTCTTCCGCAAAGGTAAGTATAAATTCGGTAGTTTGCAAAACAAACAACCGAATTTAACTTGGTTCGGATAGTTAGTTCCAACTTAATTACTTGCAAACAGGGAACACATCCTACTTTTTTGAGTCGCATCATACTCTATATTATTTGATGTGCACACTGCTTGTCTTTACACATGCAAAATTCTATACATATTGAATTTCCTGCAATACCCGAAAGGGTAATTCTGGAATGGTCCGATGTAAATGGTGCGATTATCACCCTTTCGGGTAAGGGTTTTACTTTTAAATGAGTACATTTGCATTGTGTTTATTCCAGACTGACTGTCAATGAGTGTATTTCTTAATGAAAATAACCGTCTACGGTTACCGCAAGATGTTCGTCCTCAGGTAGGAGACGAGCAATACTATGGCTTGCAGCCTTATATTGACTCTGCGAAGGCATTTGCCCGAGTTTCATACAAATCTCTCTACATCATCGATTATAATAGGATGAACTTTCTGTATGTATCGGATAACCCTCTATTCCTTTGTGGCGAGAATGTAGAAACGGTGCAACAAGAAGGATACGACTTTTATTATAATCATGTACCTGAAGAAGATCTTGAATTTCTTACACAGGTCAATAGAGCGGGTTTTGAGTTTTTTAAAGGAGTTGCTGTTTCAGAGCGCTCTCAGTATACAATATCTTATAACTTCCGAATTACTCAAAAAGAATCTCGAGAAAAGATCTTGATTAACCATCAGATAACACCACTCAAATTGGACTCAATGGGAAATGTTTGGTTGGCTCTTTGTTTGGTTTCATTAGCTCCAACTCAAGAAGTTGGAATTGCCTATATGACGGCGGTCAATTCGAATTCGATGTGGCAGTTTTCTCTAAAGAGTGGACGTTGGAAGCAGATTGATAGTATCGTGCTGAATGAATACGAGAAAGCGGTGGTTCGACTAGCTAACCAAGGCTTGTCTGTTGGTGATATTGCCAATGAAATCAACCGATCCGAAGATTCAGTCAAGGGCTATCGAAAAACTTTGTTCCAAAAACTTGGCGTGGGAAACATCTCTGAGGCTATTGCTGTCGCGACACATCGTAGATTAATTTAAGTCATCGTACTCTGAGTAATAGTAGAATTTGGGAAATATCTTTACAAACTCCCCACGAACAATACGAATAAGAATTGAAGCGCATATCCCTCCAACCAACGAAGACGCAATGGATAATTGAGGGGGAGGCAGTAGCATTTTTTCTTTCTCATACGCTCGTATGACATCTTCGATCCATATTTTAGGACGAACCCAATAGTTGAAATAATCTGTAATATATTGGATGGCTCTTTTCTCAAACCCCAAATAACTCTCTCCCTCAGTGAGCAAGCTCTCTAAGTTTGCTCCATCTGGAGAAACAACCATAACAATACCTGCAAATCCAATATTATAAGGATGTAATACATAAATGCCCTGCTCCGCACACAAATGGTCAAAGACAAACGGAATGTCACTTTTGAAATCAAGAGTGTTGATTGCTATATCGTGTTCCACAATGATATCCCTCACGTTTTCATGATTGATAAATGTGTTTATCGTCGAAATTTGTGCATTAGGATTGATGCTAAGTAGTCGTTTTTTCAATGCCTCTACTTTGGGTTTTTCCACATCTTCCTCGGTATAGTTCTGCCTATTGAGATTGCTTTCCTCTACCACATCTCCATCGACCAATGTGATAGTTTCAAATCCTATGCGCAATAGCGTTTCTGCGATATTACTTCCTATCCCTGCACCAGCAAGTAAGACTCGAAAATCTTTGATTCTCATTTGCTCTTCATCGGATATGTAGATTCGATTTCGTTCGTAGCGTTTCATTTGAATACTATTTTGATTACTTGTTTATGCGGGCAAAGTTCTTATTGTTTGCTTTTCTATGCAATACCCAAAAGGGTAATTCTTCGTGCATTTGCAATATATTAACCATTTGTCTGCTTCAGCCTATGATTTGTGGCGTCAATTGATAGCTGATTGTAAAGGAAATGTTTGATACGAGAAACAAAAATGTTTGATACGAGAAACAGAAACGTTTGATACGAGAAACAGAAGCTGTCTTTATTGGGAGCAAAGTTCTGGACAACCTTTTTCAGACAGCCACATAAAATAGAAGGGGCTCAACCAACGGCTGAGCCCCTTTGAACTATCTGAACGAGTAAGATATTAATAGTGGTTACCCTTCTTCATCTCCTCTTCATCAAACTTATGGAAATCTAGCTTACGCCATGCATAGAAGATGTAAGCCAGTACAAATGGGATCACTAGCGATGCGTAAGCCATTACCTCTAGCGTGTATTGGCTAGAGCTACTATTGCGAATCGTTAGTGAGCTCTGTAGGTCAGCAGTAGTTGGGTAGTAAGCTGTATTGTTCCAACCTGCCATCAGTAGCAGCACCGTCACTACGAGCACTACACCGATGCCCTCATACCAAATACCCTTATTAAAGTGAGGCTTGAAGACAGTCAGTAGGATACCCGCCAGTACTCCCACTACTCCTAGAAGCATTACTACCAGTAATACTGGCTGCTGTAGGAGGTTATTAAGATACTTGTACTTCTCCATAAACACCTCTCCAGTAGCAGGGTCTACTGCAAAGCCTTGAGTGGTTAGTAAGAAACCAAGGAAGGCGAGGAAGAATACGAGGAAGATAATCGCATTTGGAAGGATACGCTTGCGAGCAGCTTGATTGAGCTCCTCATCGCGTACGTTATTGACGAAATAGAGTAGCCCAGTGGTACGGGCAAGGAATAGCACTGCAAGTCCTAGAACAAGGTTCCAAGGATTGAGCACCGCCTCAAGTCCGTGAAGCATCACCCCATTGTAATCCTGCCAAGTAGAGACAGAGAGGTTGCCACCAAGATTGGTGAGGTTGGTTCTATCCACTACGAAGTTGGCACCAGTGAAGAAGGTACCTACGGCAGCACCGATGAGCAATGGGCCGAGTACTCCATTGAGGAATAGTGCCCACTGATAGGTCTTCTTGCCAAATACATTACCCTTCTTATTTTGGTACTCATAGGATACTGCCTGAATAACGAAGCAAAATAGAATGAGCATCCACACCCAGTAAGCTCCGTAGAAACTAGTAGAGTAGAAGAGTGGGAAGGATGCAAAGAAGGCACCTCCAAAGGTGACTAGTGTAGTAAAGGTGAACTCCCACTTACGACCTGTAGAATTGACCAGCATCCTCTGCTGTAGTGCGTTTTTGTGCAGTGAAAAGACAAAAGTCTGACCACCCTGTACAAAAAGTAGAAACACGAGAAGACCGCCAAGCAGTGAAATGATGAACCACCAGTAGTCTTGTAGAAAAATTAACTTATCCATACTGTATCCCGATTATTTCGCCTCGTTTTGAGAGTCGTTTGAAACATGATTTTTTGGTCCCTTCTTGATCGCATGGATCATAATACTTAGCTCGGCAATGAGCATCAGTGTAAAGAGGACGAGGAAGAGGGTAAAGGTGGTCTTCACTGCACCTGCTGCAATGTTGGAGACAGCGGCCTGTACAGGAAGAGCATCCTGAATAGTCCATGGTTGGCGACCAACCTCTGCTACTACCCAGCCTGCTTGTGAAGCGATATAGACTAGTGGGATACTAATGATCATTACCCAGTGGTACCAACGCATATTCATAAACTTCTCCTTATTGCGTCGGAGCATAATCAATGGCACTAGGCAGACCAAAATAAATAGCATTCCTAGCCCTACCATGATGCGGAAGCTGTAGTAAAGCATTGGGATATTGGGGATCAGGTCCTCAACATTATCGAAGTAACCATATCCAAAGTGCTCATAATTGGCATCTAGGATCTCTTTCTGAGCAGCTGCCTCAGCCTCGTTGCCAGCCTCTTTGGCAGCACGATAGTCGGCGAGAGCTTGGATAGCGATCTTACCTCTCTGGATACGCTCCTCGGCAGATAGCGCTATGGTACCATCGGGCTTGGTATAACCACCCTCTAGTATGTTTTTGATACCAGGTACGTAGGCGTTGGGGTCGTTGAAAGAAAGAATTGAAAGCCCGCTAGGAAGTGCAATATTAAAAGCGTAGTCGCTCTTATCACTTGCCCAGTCGGCTTTTTTCTTGTCGCTATTCACGATACCAATGACGCTAAGAGGTGCCTTTTCGCTACCCTCATACATATTCTCCATAGCAGCGAGCTTCATAGGTTGGTAGGTAGCTACATGGCCTGCAGAGAGGTGACCTGTGGCGATGGTAAGAATCGCTGATACCAAACCAAGGGTGGCTGCTAGCTTGATGCTCTCAAGTGCAAACCTTTGATTGCGTTTGCGGAGTAGGTAATAGCCGCAGATACCCATAACCACGATAGAGCCTAGCATCCAGCTAGAGATCACTGAGTGGAAAAACTTTGAGACAGCCACAGGAGAGAGGGCTACATCGCTGAAGCTGATCATTTCGTGACGCACTGTGTCGGGATTGAGTGCTGCACCGGTAGGATATTGCATCCACGCATTGGCCACCAAGATCCAAACGGCAGATAGTGTAGCACCACCAATGGTGAGCCAAGTAGAGGCGAGGTGGAACTTCTTCGACACCTTGTCCCATCCAAAGAACATCACTGCAAAGAAGGTGGCCTCCATGAAGAAGGCAAACATTCCCTCAATCGCTAGGGGAGCTCCGAAGATATCACCAACGAAGTAGCTGTAGTTGGACCAGTTGGTACCAAACTGAAACTCTAGAATAAGACCAGTGGCAATACCTGCTGCGAAGTTGATTCCGAAGATCTTTTGCCAAAACTTGGCAGTCTCCTTCCAAAAGTCGTCCCCAGTACGGTAGTACTTAGTCTCGGCGAGTGCCATAATGAATCCCATTCCTAGTGTGAGCGGAACGAAGATCCAGTGGTACATCGCTGACATCGCAAATTGTAATCGCGACCAATCGATAAGTGCACTTAGTAACATAGTAGGTAAAAATAATGCTGATATATTGTTGTTGTATTATATTATTTAATGTGTGTGCGACTACTCCTCACCTCCCTCAGGTGTGATCGTAGGGGTAGCAGTTGGCTCAATAGCCCTATTCACAAGCTCATTCCGCACATACTCTTGTCGGCCCTCCTTAGTCTTAGACTGCTCCTTGAGGAAGTTAGGGAAGAAAAATAGCCTGAGTACGCCAAAGAGGATCAGCAACTTAATGATATTGAGTATCCAGAGAGGCTTACCCCACGTCATACTCCTTAGCCCTTCTTTCCATAGCTGTATCAGTTTGGGGAAGAAGCCCTTCTTGAGGGGGACTAAGCTATCACCACTGGTGGCTTGTTCCTTGTTATTATCAACAATCTCTTTCACGGTAGGCTTGTTATTTCTTTTTCTTATGGTAATGAATTCGTGTGCTAAATTATAAAACATTATGCACACTACCAAATAATAACCCCCTTATTTTGTTGTTTTTTCACATTGTCGCCTATCTTGTTATACAAAACGGGGCTTTTCAGACGAAAAGCCCCGCATGCTAACAACTATAGGTTAGCCGATAGTATCACTTAGAATAGGACTCTAGCAGTTACAGAGAATCCCTTTTCCTTGGTGTTGATGTAGTCATTAAAGACCTTTGCTGCTCCCTCAAACTTATAGCTATCGCTCATTGCTGCATTGAATGTAGCAGAGATCTGTAGATACTTGAGCACCTCTACGCCGATACCAGCATTGAGACCAATTCCTAGTTTATTGGCCTTGATGTCGTTTGAATTATCAAGCTTGATATCACCTATATTAGTATTGAGTGCAAAGTTGAAGCTAGGGCCAGCAAGGATGAAAAAGCGAGCTGCAGGAATACTGAATACATAGCCTTTCACATTGACAGGTATCTCAATCAGGTTGCTCTTTAGGCTCAGTGCATCCTCTCCAGCCTTTTCAATATCCATCCCCTTTTGTGCATATAGCAATCCAGCCTCAAGTGCTAGTGGAAATATGGGGAGCTCATACTCCACCATAGGGCCTATATGGAAGGAGGTAAATAAATCGCTCTTTAGCTTATCTTGGTTGGTGCTAAACTTGCTGAAGGTAGCACCACCCATCACGCCCCAGCGGAAGCCACCTTGAGCCTGTGCGGTGAGTGAGCTAGCAAGTCCTAGGATAATAACCGAAACAACGGTATAAATTCTCTTCATAATTGTTCTATATTTATGATTAATAAACTATTTGTCGTCGCAAAGATATTCAATTTTTATGAGCCGATAAAACGAATAGCCAAGGTCGACACATTATAATAAGGTATTATCCAGTGGTATTCATTGGAGAGCCTATGGGGAGAGCCCCCCTTGTCTAGGCAAGAAAAAGCGTAGGTTCAAAACCACCTCAAAGCACCTCCTAAATCCTCTATGCTAGTAAGGCTAAAGTGGAGATGCAACTAAGCAATCGGCGAGTTGCAACTAAGCATTTGCCGAGATGCAACTAACCGATTGCTTAGTTGCATCTCGGCAAACGCCTTTGTATGGCTTTGATTTACAATCGGTTGTAAATGGGGTCGCAAAGACCCCGTTTTAGCTAGGTTTTTTACTTTGCTCATTTAATGCGTAACCCCTATCTGATAATCAGGGCTGAAATGTTAGGATAAACTTGCCGTATGGCAGGCCCTCTTCCAAGTGCCTATTAGGGTTCCCTG
>NZ_AQVC01000067.1 GCF_000372405.1 Porphyromonas somerae DSM 23386
TTGACCCCGGCTGAGGGGTCAGACCTAGAGATAGGGTTGTCCGACCCCTCGGCCGGGGTCGCAAGGGTGTGTGGTACCTCTTTATACACAGGTCTACGGCACTGCGTGCCTTGACCTGTGCCTATTTAGCACGGACCTCTGCCGAGGTCCTTACTTATAGACATCCTGTTAAAAAGTATACGGTAAGAACTTTCTAATGCGTAACCCCTGTCGGTACTGGGATTACCCCAGAGATGACGCCAGCAAAAGATTTGGTCTCAACGATTTAGTTTCGTACATTTGCGATACCCCTCCTGCAATTAGGAGGATTTTGGACAGCAAGAACTCACGGGGCGTGACTTGACAGGAGCCTACCAGTTTAAAGTCTAGAACTAAATAGTATATGCTTGTATGATATTTATTACCACCAAGCACATAACACATAATGAAGCTACATTGTAGCTATTCCTTTATGAAAAATATTTTGTCAATAATCTTATTACAACTTCTTTTTCTTGTTGATTCCTGTTGCGTGGGGTCTTCTCAAAACAGCATGTATCATCCAATTGATTCCATATCAACAAATTATTCTCAGAGTAATGTAGCATATTATGGCATTCGACTTTGGCCGAAGGAGAATTCGAGTGGGGAGGTTAAGAAAGGAAATGTAGAAAATAGAATTTTCCTTGTGTTAGATATGGGGGATACCTTGACTATTGTATCCGATGACTCTCGATTCTTTAATAATAACATTTGTTCTATAGCAACCAAGAAGAGGGCTAGGCAAATATATAAGGGATATCAACTGGATTTTGATGATGAAGTCCCCATGGGATTTTGGGCAACATCTTTGTCGGATACGATTCTTTACGAAAAGGCTCCCATAAAATCTGCTTGCTATCAGTTGTCCAAGGGTATATTAAGAAGTGACCTTGCAATTGATATGGTTATAAAGGAGGGAATGACAATAGACTCCTTAATAAAGGATACAGAACTCAATAACAGTTCCTTTCTAAATTGTTTGTCGAAATATAAGCATATTGCTATAATACACCCAATGGCCGTTCGTTCAAATTTTGTAAATAAAAAGATGGGGGTAGGTTACCAAAAAGGTCTTGGCGACTTCACAATGCTTCTTTTGACAATAGATAATCACAAAATATCATCGATTGAATTTACGAATTTTGGAAAAGAAAGGATGACTGATGGTTTAAGCATAGAAGAATGTTTGAATTTCAGATAAATCTTTTCTGTAAATAAAAACTTGTGCCAGCTATCACCTCACCTATACCTATCAGGAGACTCTACAGCGTAAGAAGTTACAACTCGGCAATGTTCGTGGCATCAACTTTTAATAGAAGAAAAGGACGCAGATGAAAACTATTTTATCAAAAACCATTTTATTGGTATTTGTCATATTACTCTCTTGTAAGATGGATGCTCAGTGCCTACCAGATAGTAGCCTGTATAGCCATATAACCTATATAGATGGAAAATGTGAGCGAGAAATAGAATGTATATTTCAAGGGATAGGCAGAAACCCTTTGGATGGAGATACGCTAGGGATAGCTTCTGCGATAAAAAAAGAGATAAAAGAGATCCCCAAGAGTTCAGTTTCGTTTGTTTATAAGGGTCAGAATTATTATATCAGTATAAAAAACGAGTGCGACACTAGGAGAATTTCCTATGGTGAGAGGATAAGGATGAGAATTCTCTTTTTTGAAGGGATAAAGCAACCATATAGTTTTATACATCCTTTTGCTATCATAACAAAAGTGGAACTCTGTCATCCCCGAAAGACCTGTGTACAAAAGCATATTACCTACCTCGATGATCCCGACCGAGGGGGTCAGGCCTAGATAAGGTTGTCCGACCTCCCGCGAGGGGAGGTCGTAGGGGTTGGGGGAAGTTGCCGTGTTTCCCCCGGTCGTTCGGGCTTCGCCCTCCGATGCGGGGGGTAGGATCCGTCCGACCGCAAGCGGTCGTTTTGAGACTGTTGCACGAAGGCGATCTGCTGCGTTGCTTTCGGAATTCGGGCCTCGGTCACGTACGTGAGTACGCTCCCTTCGGCCTCATCCTCAGCGCCTTGCATCTCATCCTTCGTGCAAAGTCTCAGCACATTTGTTTCAAATGTGCGAGAATGGCACTTCGTGCAACATTCTCTGTATAGGAGGGAGAGTATTCCCAAGAGGAATCCAATAGAGGTAACTGTATAATACTCCTTTGGTCATTAAACTCTATGCCATATCTATTCTTTTTATCAACACAGCTAAATGCTATTAATATGACACATAAAGAGCCAATCATACATTTTATTCTTCTGCCCTTGCTGCTTCTTTCCATTTCCATATCCTAATAGTTTTTCTCTAACTATGTATATTCCTGCACTGTTTAAAGATATTAATTTCTAATGACAAAGGGTGAGAAATCGCAAGAAATCTCACCCTTCTTTTTTACCCCTCATACAGCTTGTGGAATCTTGGGCTTATCCCTCTAGAATGCTCTTGCTGTGAGGCATTCATCGGGGTCAATGAGCACGGACCTAGGCAGAGGTTCCTTACTCTAAGTGGTATCGCCCGTTTCTTCAACAATCTCTTCTTGTATCAACCCTATATTCCGTATGCGTGCGGAGTGGATTCCGCAGGGCTACGGAATGCGTTCCGCACGCATACGGAATATGAGGTCGGTATATCATCGCGTTCCTGAATGTGTAGACACTCCGTCTCCCCTATTCCTGAAAGTGTAGACACATTGAGAGGAAATGATGCGTCTTAGAACAAGTTGTCCGACCGCAAGCGGTCGTTTTGTCCTTCCCAAGCTGATCCCAACTGATTACCCCAACTGCTAATAAAGTGTTGAGTAATTATTAATGACCTCCCACAAGGGGAGGTCAGTCACGGTTAGACCTTTCTAATGCGTAACCCCTGACCCTCACCCCCACAAATGGCGACCATCTACCCGAAAATGGTTATCTTTGGTAACGACTCAAACCAATACTCAATTATGAACGAGATACGCAACTACCTACGAGAGATCACCAAGCGCCTACAAGCAGGTGGGCAGACCGAGATGAGCTACCGCACCGACTTCCAAGTGCTCCTCCGCCAACTCCTCCCCAAGGAGATCGCCATCACCGAGGAGGCACAAGGCACCAACAACATCGGTCGACCCGACTTCACCTTTACCTGCGCCGGGCGACCCATCGGCTATATCGAGACCAAAGACATTGGTGATCGTGACCTCGAAGGGTATCAGCTCAAAGGGGGTAATAAGGAGCAATTTGACCGCTACAAGAGCTCGCTCCAAAATATCATCTTCACCGACTACCTCCGCTTCCTCTACTACCGCGATGGCGAACTGGTGATGGAGGTCTCCATCGCCACCCTTACCGCCGACCGCAAGGCGAAGCCGATTGAGCTCAACTTCGGACAGTTCCAAGAGATGATCAAAGCCTTTGCCGAGCACCAAGGCGTCACCATCACCTCCGCCACCCAATTGGCACAGCTCATGGCACGCAAAGCGTGGCTCATGTGCGATGTGATGGAGCAGGCACTCACCGAAGACCTCCGCCGTGCCGAGCAGGCCGAGCAGCAGGGGCAGATGTACACCAGCGACCTCCTACAGCAGCTCGCCTCCTTCCGCTCCCTACTGATAGAGGATATGCCACCCCGCGACTTCAGCGACGTCTACGCACAGACCGTCACTTACGGACTATTTGCCGCCCGCTTCAATGACCCCTCCCTCGAGAACTTCTCACGGCAGGAGGCGGCCGAACTCATCCCCCGCACCAACCCCTTCCTACGTCGCCTCTTCGGGCATATCGCAGGCCCCGACGTGGATCCACGTATCCTCTGGGTACTCGATGAGCTGGTAGAGATCTTCAAGAGCTGCGACCTCAAGAAGATCCTCGGCGACTTCGACCGTGCCGATTGGTCCGACGACCCAATCATCCACTTCTACGAAGACTTCCTCGCCATCTACGACCGCCAGCTCCGCAAAGACCGCGGCGTCTGGTACACCCCTCAGCCGGTGGTACAATACATCGTCGGGGCAGTCGACCGCATCTTACAGAGCCACTTCGGTCTCTCCAAAGGGCTCGCCGACCCCACCAAGATCACTGTAGAGCAAGAGCGAGCCGACCAGCTCCGTGGTGGCAAACGCAAGGTGCAAGTGCCCTACCACCAAGTGCAGGTGCTCGACCCCGCCACAGGCACCGGTACCTTCCTCGCCGAAGCGATCCGACAGATACACACCAAGTTCCAAGAGCAGCAAGGGCTATGGCAAGGCTACGTGCAGGAACACCTTATCCCACGGCTCAATGGCTTTGAGCTGATGATGGCGAGCTACGCCATCGCCCACCTAAAGCTCGATATGGTGCTGCAGAATACCGGTTACCGCACCCCCGAGAGCCACGCCGAGCGCTTCCGCATCTTCCTCACCAATTCGCTCGAAGAGGCACACCCCGATACCGGCACCCTATGGCTCAATACCCTCCTCTCCAATGAGGCACTCGAGGCCAATCGCATCAAGCGTGATACCCCCGTGATGGTGGTGATGGGCAATCCTCCCTATTCGGGAGAAAGCGCCAACCAAGGAGCCTGGATCGGCGAACTGATGGAAGCCTATAAAAAGGAGCCAGGTGGCAAGGAGCGACTGAACGAACGTAACTCTAAGTGGCTCAATGACGACTACGTAAAGTTTCTCCGCTACGGAGAGTATATGATCCGTAAGAATGGCACTGGTATCCTCGCCTACATCAATCCCCACGGCTACCTTGATAATCCTACCTTCCGAGGGATGCGGTGGCACCTCCTTGAGTCCTTCGACGAAATCTACGTACTCGACCTCCATGGCAATGCCCGTAAGAAAGAGACCACACCCGATGGGGGCAAAGATGAGAATGTCTTTGATATCATGCAGGGTGTCAGCATCAACCTCTTTATAAAAGATGGTAAGAAAAAGAAGGGTGCCCTCGCCAAAGTCTACCATAGTGATCTCTATGGATTGAGACAAGAGAAGTTCGACTGGCTCACCTCACATGCCTTTGATCCTAGTATGTATCAAGAGGTACTTCCCAATGACCCCAACTACTTCTTTGTGCCGAAAGACGAAAGCGGACGGGAGGAGTATGAACAAGGCTTTTCGGTAGCTGATTTAATGAGAGACAATAATACAGGTATTGTAACAGCTAGAGATCACTTCACTATAAAAAATAGTGCTCAAGAAGTTCTAGATACAATTGATAAGTTCCTTTCTCTTGATGATGAGCAGGCAAGAGAATACTTCAACTTACGAAAAGATGTTCGAGATTGGAAAGTGTCCTATGCCCGTAAAGATTTACTACAGAATTATCCAAACAATGGTAAGCTCTCTAAAATCGCATATCGTCCCTTTGACATAAAATACACATTCTACACAGGTGTCAACAAAGGGTTATATACTAATCCAAGGTGGGACATTATGCAGCATTTTATCAAAGGTGATAATGTAGGCTTATGTACAACACGGATGTTATCCACAAGAATATTCCAACATGCCCTGGTTTCAAAAGGTATTATAGATAATGGCACCATTTCTTCTGCCACCAGCGAGCGTTCTTATGTCTTTCCTCTCTACCTCTACAGCGACGAGGGGTACTTCAGTGAGGAGGGCGGGACGAGGGTTCCGAACCTTGATGAGGGGATTGTGGCGAAGATAGCCGAGGCGATTGGGCGTCGGTTTGTGCCAGAGGTGACGGGGGAGGAGGGCACCTTTGCCCCCATTGACCTACTCGATTATATATACGGTCTGCTCTATCACCCTGAGTATCGGGAGCGTTACTTCGAATTCCTCAAGGTGGACTTCCCCCGCATCCCTTACCCCGATAGTGCTGCCTGCTTCGACCAGTACAAGGCGATCGGTGGGCAACTGCGTAGGCTTCACCTGATGGAGGAGCAGCCGGAGCGGACAGGGGTCACCTATCCAGAGGTGGGCGACAATAGTGTCAGCCAGCAGAAGTGGGCGGAGGGCAAGGTGTGGATCAATAAGGAGCAGTACTTCGGTAATGTGCCGGAAGAGGTATGGAACTACTACATCGGTGGCTACCAGCCTGCACAGAAGTGGCTGAAGGACCGACGCAATACCACCCTCTCCTTTGACGATATCACCCACTACCAACGCATCGTCCACGCCCTCGCCACCACCATCGCCCTCCAATCCGAGCTCTCCCAGCTCCCCCTTCCCTAAAAAGCACCCGACAGGGTGCCATTCAGCTAGCCCCCGCGTCGGAGGGGGCAACGCCCCCGAACGACCGGCGGGAAAAAAAGGCACGGTATACATAATCGACCCTTGTGGTCGCACAAGCCTATCCAAGTGCGACCACAAGGGTCGATTGATAAAACCCAACACCTTTCCCGCCGGTCTTCGGCTCTGCGAGCCTTGACCGGGGGCTATCTGAGTAGCACCCTGGCGGGTGCATCAGGGCGGGCGTCCGACTCGTCCGATAAGCTATCGCCCCCTCCCCAAAAAAAGACCCCAGCTGAGGGATCCGTGTTAAATAGGCACAGGTCAAGGCACGTAGTGCCGAAGACCTGTGTATAGCGATGTGCAAAACACCCTTACGACCCCGGCTGAGGGGTCGGACACCCTTATCTAGGTCTGACCCCTCAACCGGGGTCATTGAGGTGGAAAATACGCTCTTATACACAGGTCGTTCGGGGCTAACGCCCCTCCGACCTGTGCCTATTTAACACGGACCTCTGCGAGGCCCTTCCTCTTTGGCTCTCCAATAAATGCTACACAAACCTTTCTAATGCGTAACCCTGACAGGGGTTTTAGAAACTTAAGTTACAGTCATAGTATAGAAGGTTGTATTAGAGAAGCTACTAAGGACCTCGGAGAGGTCCGACGGATCCTAGCCCCCGTGTCGGAGGGGG
>NZ_AQVC01000068.1 GCF_000372405.1 Porphyromonas somerae DSM 23386
ACGACCCCTTGTGGGTCGGACAACCTATTCAAGGATTAATTTTGATGCCCTAGACCTTATTGTCCGACCCGCAAGGGGTCGAATATATACGTGAATTATTGCTTCCCCTGGTCGTTCGGGCTACGCCCTCCGACACAGGGGCTACAACAAATTGGACCTCTCCGAGGTCCTTACCCGTCTGTCCTGTACAAGCTAATCATATTAATACTATAGCTTAAGTGGATACCTCTAATGCGTAACCCCTGACCTTTTTCACGGCTTATTTGGTAGTTTAATTTCTTATGTCTAACTTAGCATTCGGAAAGAATATTATTACAGTAGTACTAAACTATGATAAGTAAGAGTGAAGAACGTAGAAATCAAATACTCGTAGGGGCATTCAAACTCTTTTTGGTGAAGGAGTATGCGGATGTCACTACGGCGGATTTGGAAGAAATAATCGGATTGTCTAGAGGAGCTATATACTATAAGGTAAAGAACAAAGAAGGACTATATAGAGCGGTCATTGACAAATTCGTCTTTGAACTTCTATCTAACTCCTTAGAGAAAGAAGAACTTGCATCAAATGAGAAGCCATTTCTTAGCTTTATCATGAACGAATTAAATCATACGAAAGAGCGGATGAATTCTGTAAGGAACTCCCTTATATATGTGAATTCCACAGAGTATATCAACCTACTATCCTCTGCCAAATTTCATTACGAAGGGTTTAATGATAGGTGCAAAGCTTTGGATAAAGAAATAACACAATTGTGGCTAACATATTACGAGAAAGGTCTCTCTGCCAGAGAGCTGAATCAAAGCATTGACCCACCCCTGGTCGTATCTATGTTTCGATCTTTATACTATGGAGATTCGTTTATCCAATCAATAATAGGAGATGAGTTGGATATAGAAGAGTTGAAAAATAAGTACTTACTGCTATATAATTCTATACGCTTATGAGAAATGTATACATCAATAAGATTGCGGTCTTTTTGCCTAATAAGCCTGTATCCAACGAGGAGATGGAGGATTATATTGGTCTCATTGGTGAAAAACCATCGTGAGTTCGGTCTGTATCTATTTTATGTGATGTCACTTGCACTGTATGTGAAATGCTTTACAAGAACCCTCTGTTTGTTTTAGGAAACATTTAAGAACGAACTTTAGAAGAAATATGGAATTCCGATAAAGCCATATCTATTTTTGACGGAAATATTTCGGGGAACTTCAACTCTCCGTGCAACTCCTATCAACATCTATTTGAGTGTAAAGGTGAAATATTTAAACATGTATGCTATGTAGATGTCGTTAAAGTTCATGGAATGGAAAATGGGAATCAACCAGACCCTAAGTGTCCCAAGTGTAAGAAATGGAATTTGATGTTATGAATACAGGAATAAAAAATAAATACCAAGTACTGCATTTACTAGTACTTTCGATTGTACTATTCAATGTATCTTTTCCCTCCTATGCTCAAGAAATAGTTCGAGGTAAAATACTCTCAGACACAGAAGAGAACCTTCCGTATGCATCAGTAGTAATGCTGTCGAGTCAAGATAGCACCCTTCTTACTCACTCTGTATCTGATTCTTTGGGCTTATTCTCGTTGCAATTAAACAAAGTTCCCCATAAGTTTATTTTGCGCGTAACTTACATTGGTTATTATCCCTATGAGGCGGAATACTCTGAAAAAGAAGTGGGGAATATTAAACTAAGAACCAACTCGCAGTTACTTGGAGAAGTTGTTGTAAGTCCAAGTGAGGTGAATAGGCTCTCATCTCACGAAAGTTATCGGTTTAACCCTATGAAGATGAAAAATTATTCTACATTCTTAGAGGCTCTTTCTCTCATACCGTCATTAACAGTAACGGGATGGCGAACACTTACAGCTTCAGATGGAGGTTCAGTACTTATTCTACTCAATGGAGTTAAGGTTGAAGAAAAAGATTTGTTAGTCATTGACAAGGGAGACATCTCTAAAGTAGATGTCTATAGAAATCCTCCTGCGCGTTTTATTTCGATGGGAGCGAGTATGGTTATCAACGTTATCACAAAAAAGGAGATACAAGGAGGTAATATATTTGTAGATTTGACAGATGCAGTCACCAGATTAGATGGCACTAATATTTTCTCCGCAGCTTACAATGTTAATAAGTGGCGTTTCTCTACGACTTATGACAATGTACTCAGTCGCAGCATATATCGTCAGGATGAAAAGCTCGTCTACAACTATGAAAATAAAATATATAGTAAAGAAAAAATTGGCATGGAGTCCCCATGGGAAAAAAAACAACATAATTTTCAGTTTGGGGTAATGAAAATGTGGGGTAATAATCTTCAGCTTAATGCCACTGGGAAACTTTCTCTATATGATGAACTTTCAAACTATCAACAAAAGGTTATTTCCTCTGAAGTAGATATTCTAAAAGCCAACTCTCCCAGCCATATAAGGTGGCAGTCTTACGCTTGGGATGTGTACATAGCCAAGAGGTTTGGCAAAAAAAGAGAGCTATTATTTGATTTTAGCGGAGGCCTTTATAAATCCCAGCTCAACTCATCTTACATTGAGGAGAAATTGACAGGGGAAAAGTTCTTTGACGAATATTCTAAAGTGTATGGTCTCAAGAAAAGCACCACTGCAGACCTACAATATAGTCATTTCTTCGAAAAAGCGACATTAAAATTCGGCATTCGAGATAATTTCAGCACAAACGATCAAGAACTCCATATCGGAGAGGTTGCTATGCCTCGCAAATCCTTTTCCTCAATTAATATATTGAATATTTATTCAGATGCCTCAATCTCCATAGGGAAATGGCAACTATATGGTAGTTTAGGATTACAGCAAGTGAATTTTCGCAATCCAAAGCATAATCAATCCTTCTCCTTCTTTACATTTAAGCCCAATGCTAGAGTTTATTATACCCCAAGTAAGAGGATTGGGCTTTTTGCTTTTTATCACATAGATAATATCCCTCCAAGTATTTCAATGCTGACGGAAACTCCTATTTACAAAGATTATAAATATGTTTTTGTCGGTAATGCCGAGCTCAAGCCCTATCTCAAGCATAGGTTTACGGTTGGAGGGAACTTCTATAATAACTATCTTACTACAGCTATTAATTTAAGCTATTCTTTTGCCCAAGGGGCTATCCTCCCATTTTTTGAAAAGCGAGAAAGCTACATCGCAGAAACATACAAGAATCTGAATTCTCTTGCAGACTTTCTTGTCGCTTGGCAAATAAAATACATGCCACTTGGTAACCCAAAACTTAGTTTTAGCTCTTGGGGAAATTACGTACTTGGTCATATTCAGAACGAAGGTAATAAATGGGATAATAACTATTTACGCTATTTCTTTCAGATTGATTATAACATCAAGAACTGGCACACTATGCTAATGTATCAATCTGCAAGTAACTATATGCAAGGCTTGTGGTTGATCAAGGCTCCTAAAGCAACGGTGGCAGAAGTTAGTTATAAAACGAATTTTGGGTTGAATATTGGTATCGGTGGCAAATATTTATTCGTTAAGGAGTATAGGAGTGGGCAAAAAACTCATCCAGGAGCTATATTACAGATGGATAGATGGAATATATCAAATCAAACAGCTAATACGATATACTTGAAGTTATCCTACAACTTTAGTTTTGGGAAAAAAATAGACATAGTTCGTCAAAAGATTAACAACACTCACTCTGACACAGGGCTTCTGACCAAGTAAAATATGGAGTTCAAGAAAAATAAGAATATTGAGGCAACAGGATGCAATGGACTGTGGTTTAGCATGTCTTTTAACTATATCCCTGGAGGTAAAGTCCCCATGGTTGTCTGGCTGGAAAATGATAAGTAAATTGCACTAGTAATTTGAATCTACGAATACCGAGAATGATATGAACAAGAAGAAACACCTCACTTTTTTTTCAATAATATCTGTGCTACTCAGTGCCTTCTCGTCACTCAACGCACAACAAGTTATAGGAACCATTATTGATGCCGATGGAGAACCCATTCCTTATGTGACGCTAACGACATTAGCTTCTTTAGAAAAAGATGCCGAAACGATCCAGATACACTACACCGACTCGCTAGGGTACGTCGCCTTTGACCTATCGGAGAAAGAGACGGCTATTCGAGCTACGTTCCAAGGCAAGGTTCTCTTTGAGGAGCTATTGCCTGCCCCGATCAATGGAATTATAGACCTCGGGAAACGCCAAGTCTCTATCTCAAATGAATTAGACGAAGTAGCTGTCACGGCAGTAAGACGGGCAGTTCGGATGAAAGAGGGAATCCTCACGTTCGACATCAAGCATACCCCAATGTATCAACTCAAAGGGTATAATGCCATTGATTACCTCAGAAGAACCCCTAGGGTAAGCCAGTCGGGAGATAGCTTCTTAATCGACGGCAACCCCGCAGAAGTGCGTATTAATGGGCAGAAAACCAATCTATCAGGTGCCACCCTTCATGACCGTCTGCAAGCCCTTCGCTCAGATATGATTGAGCGAATCGAAGTGCAATTAGGGCAGTCGGCCGATCTCGGAAGCGGTATTACGGGGGGGATATATTAATATTGTACTGAAAGAGATCAACGGATATACAGGCTCTCTATCTGCCGACTTGGGCTATGCTGGCAACGCGATTAAAAATGGGAAAAAGCAACCTGCCCACGATGAAGGACTTTATGCTCGCTTCGTATATGGCAACTCTCGTGTGCAAGGGTTTGCGAATGCCTCTGTGAGTTCGTTGAGATATCCCCATTACTTTGTGGAAAGAGAGTACTACTTCGACAACAAAGTCATCAAAGAAAATAACCATTACCTTAGCAATAAGTACCTGGCGTATAGCTTCAACCTTGGAGCTAGTGCTCAGCTCAGCGAGTTACACTCCATTAATGGCACGGCAAGTTATCGCAGAGCTCCTAACTCTATGTATGAATCGGCTACAGCGTTAGAGCAATCAATCACGCCCCTGCTACAAGACATACTGACTAACGGAGAAAGTAGCTCTACCTCTTTTACGGGTGAATTCAATCATACATGGCACTCTAAAGACGATAAATACAACTGGCTGAACTCCCTCTTCTATATGAAGAAGAAAGCACTTGCCACAGATGTTTTGCATTACTCTGCCGATGGCAACCCTATTAAGGAGGAGCAGAATATCAACGATGAAAGCAACCAACAATTCTACGCTGCGACTCAGTTATCTACACAGCTAACCCCCGTATGGGCTCTAGAGTCTGGTGCCTCATATACGATGACTAAAAGCAACACCAACTATAGCTTCCACGGACAAGGGCAATCCCTCGCAGACGCTCACTCTTTGTACGAAGAGCATTTGGCCATTATTTTTGCCCAGCTGCAGATGAGTAAAGGAGAATGGAGCTTAACAGGAGGATTGAAATACGAACATACTTATGCCTACTCCCGCACAGCTGATAAAAAGCTTAATGTGGGGCAATTATTGCCTTCTATAAGAATTGGGTATAATGCAGGAGCATACGGCAATATCAGTCTAAGGTACTCCAAATGGCTCTTCCGTCCGCCATTTGAACTTACCAATAGCTATCGCACAAAAAGGAACGACTACCTCTACTCCGTTGGCAACCCTGAACTACGCCCCGCCTCTACCCATTCATTTGGATTAGACTATTACTGGAAGTCATTAGGTTTAGGACTCAGCTACTCTATCACCAATGATTACTTACAAAATAGTTACTTCTACGAAGCACCAATCGTCATTGTCACCAATAGAAACATGCCTACCCAACACAAGTGGACTGGCAACATTACATACTCAGGAAATATTACCCCCTGGTGGTATACTTCCGCAGAGGTAGGAGTGGCCTTTCAATATCACCCAAAAGCAATTTGGCTGAAACGACATACACAGCCGTACGCTGGTTTTAATAACACTTTTACCCTTGCTTCAGGTCTACAACTTAACGCTGGGATATCCTATGCACACAGTTGGATGATGCAAGATGTGTTGGTAGGGAAAAGACTAACGAGCAAGATAGATATGAGGTACCAACCAAGCGGGAGTGATTGGGATTTTTCACTTGCCATTAGCAACCCGATTCGGATATCTCGCACAGAGAACGAGTACAGACAAGACCGCAACCTCAAAGTGCTCTATTTTGAAGATACCGCCTTCCCGTCAGTAAGCTTCTCTATCTCCTACTACTTTGGAAAGATGAAGACGCACTCAAAACCCAACATCCTTAATATGGATCAATATAGATTGTAGCACCCTCTAATTACGTGGCAGGGGTAAGCATTAGAAAGGTCTTATCGTATGATCTTTAGCGGGTTGTCTACGAGTAAGCACCTCGGCAGAGGTGCGACGGATCCTAGCCCCCGAGTCGGAGGGGGCTAGGCCCCCGAACGACCGGGGGATCAACGGTCATCCCCCCCTATCCCACGACCCCTTGCGGGTCGGACAACCGCATCAGATTAATCCTTGTGGTTTCCTGAAAAAGGTTGACTCGGTTAATGTTACGTTGTTATTAATCCTGCTTTATGTTGACTTTCTAGCCTTTAGTCCTGTGAGGGGTTGACTGGAGGGCGTAGCCCGGAAGGAAACCCCTCACAGGACTAAAGGTACCAAAACTTGGGCACCTATCCTATTTTTTGATTTTCAAGGTACTCCTCTCTATAGCTTTTCCACCTCTTGGGGATTTTCCCTTTGCACTTTGAGGCTTCAACAGGTGTCTTATAGTCGAGACTCATGTGAGGCCTT
>NZ_AQVC01000069.1 GCF_000372405.1 Porphyromonas somerae DSM 23386
GCTTGGATATGCCAAGCTCGCATGGATACTGGGTATGGAAGTGGAAATTAAGAGCAAGCTTATTCCGAAAGCTCTACTTCCAGTACAGCCATTAGAAAAATATGAAGTACCCTACGACTTCTTAGAAAGTATCGCTTTTTATGATTAGATAAGAAATTGTGTCTTCTCTTGAAATAGTTGACATGAAGTAGATGTGTCTATAGATAAGACGGAGGGTATTTATAGAGGAGTGTTGGCGTTTCTACAGAGGAGTGAAGAGGTATTTATAGAGAGTTTTTGATAGTAGTAAGAGTTTCTATTTGAGATAGTTGTAGAGTTGGGGCTTTTGGCGTAGTTTGTTGCTATTAAATCTGTGATGGTGAGACGGTTGAGAATGAAAATAGGTGCTATGAGATTTAGCTTACATTGGATGCGTAGGCTACTCTTGGCATATATTGTTCTGAGTACCATTGCTGGTATCAACTGTCAAGTATCTGTCGCCCAGGTACGTTATCCTGTTCATGGGACGGTGCAAGTGCTTCCTCCCTATGGGCTGTATTATGCAATTATAAACAACCACCAACCTAAAATATCTGCTGACCCAGAAATATCATTGAAGGTTATTTAAAAAATAGTATGAGAAAGAGCAATCGTAAAATCGTGATTATTGGAGTAATTTTATCTGCACTATTTTTCTCTCTTGTCCATTTCAGGAGAGACATATTGAAAGCTCCAGTAGATTACTATCTGTTGCGGACTGATACGACAGGTGTAGGACCAAGAGGAAGATGGCAAATAGTCTTGACAAAAAATGCTCCTTATATGGAGAACAATATTCAAAGGTGCTTAGAAGATTATTTCTGGAATGTCGTTACACAAGACACCTTGGATTTGTATGAATACTATAGTTTGATTTATTATAGGGAGACAAAATATTTGACTCAAAATTTCAAAGAAGGAGATCAGTATGCTCCGTTATTTAGCCATTGGGACAATACGATGGATTGGCGAAATCACTATAAAGACAAGTTGGGAAAAATCGTATTTTGGAAGCGTGAAGATGGGACTGGATTTTATATTGTTGAGATTAAATCCTCGGGGCTTGGCTTTAAAATATTAGTCGATACTTTCAAGGAAAAAAGAACTTTTGAGAGCTTTGACAGCTACAAGGAGTTCTATATTAGAAAAAGAAAAGCTCTTGGGATTGAGAAAAAATAAATTTTGATAGCAAAATTTACTCGGAATAATAGAGCAGAGTGTTATTAATGTAGTTTGTTGCTGTTAAATTTGTGATGATGAGACAGTTGAGAGTAAAAATAGGTGCTATGAGGTTTAGCTTACGTAGAGTGTGCTGTCTAGCTTTGGTATGCCTCCTATTGAACTGTCTTGCAGGGAGGGGATATACTAGTACTATTGCTCAGATAACCGACTTCAATCGTGAGTGGTTGGATTCGGAATACCGATTGAGATTCAGCGGAGAGGGCAGTAGGTATGCTTTTGACGATGGAAAGGAGGTCTGGTATAAGAGTGCAGTTAAGCTGGACAGCTATTACAAGTCATTAGATAAGAACGGATATATCGCCCCATGGAATCTGATCCCTGTTGGCGAAAAGGATGTGGTGAAAGTCAGATGTTCGGATTCTTCATTGGATGCTACGACAGTTCGTTTTGTCTTGGAGAATGGTGATATAGTCCCAGCCAACTATGATAATACTAATCGTGAGTGGCGACTGGAGCTACCAAGTGTCGAGTCAGGTGAAGAGTATGCTGTATATGGGCTTGTCGAAGGTAAGACTGCCGGCAAGCTCCGCGTGATCAGCTATCAGAAGCAAAGACATGAAGTGACACTGGTTCAGACTAATGATTACGCTCCAGATGTGAAGGCAGTGGAGAGCGAGCTGAATGCAATCTATAATCCGATAGGAATTGCGTTCACTGTGCATACCGATACCCTGTTCAATAAGAGCTGGGATCTGAATGGTGATGGACTACTGAGCATAGAGGGCAAGACACTCTTTGGGAAGTCTGTGGATGTGAAAGAGAGTAAGGAGATGCGTGCTCTACAGCGTCTATACGCTTCGACTACGAAGCGAGAAGGCATCTGTATCTTCTCACTGGATGGAGAGCAGGGCGTGCATAAGTCTGGCTCACTGTTGGGAGAGATGCCTCGCAATAGTCGCTTTGGCTATGTCTTCACGAGTGGTTCACCAGACGTAAAGCAGCTTGCACACACCATAGCTCATGAGTTGGGACACGGACTCTTCACGCTTCAGCATACTTTCGATGACGAATACGGTGGAGATAATAGTCGTAGCAATACAGCTAATATTATGGACTACGGTACAGGTAACGAACTTGTCGCCTTCCAGTGGAACATCATGTCTAAACCTGCCGTGTTCACTGCTTTGGACAAAGCGGATGAAATACAATTGGAGGAAGACACGAAAATTTTATCAGGTTTATTTGCGGAAATGTGTAGACGAGGATCTGATTATGTTATTTTTGCGGTAGAAGGTTTTGGACGTAACATTGATAACACAGACAGTTTTATTCGAGAAATTCAAGAAGATGATTTTTTAACTATTTATTTGAAGTAATTGATTAACATGTATAAGATAATTAAGGTTTATAACAATGCAACGGTTCGTGTTGGTGATGGCAGATCATTTTTAATTAAAAGCATAGGGAAGAATATAGATGAAGTGTATTTATTGGACATAAATGGCGAAATCCAAAAGCAAATTAATTTTTTACATAATGAATTATCCTGGAAAAAGTTTATTTATAGAGAACAGTGGTTTGTGACTTATAATACAAAATCGCTTTTAAGTGATACGCTAAATGTTTTTTCGATAGACGGAGACCAGTTAGCATCAATCAAGGAGTTAGGTGGGTTCCCGACCATTTTTCCAGTAGGTGATAATAAAGTGTATTTAGCCCATAATAATTTAGTTCTCTATGATATGAAGTCATTTCAATTTGAGAATTTTGGGACACATGAATTAGGTAATAATCTGATATGTGAGGGGGTGAGTAATGAACTAATTTTTATGACCAAAGGCTGGCGAAAAGAATTAATTGCATTACGGGATAAGAATGGACAAGGACTAGAGGAAGTGTATAGAATAGATTTTTCTGAGAGTGATAAGTGGAATGGTATATTTGGAGATAAGGAAGAACTTGGCAGAGTGGAGTTTTTGAACTTATTCAAAGATGATATTTGGGTAACAACTCAGCAACGTCTTCATCGTATTAAGGCTTCTACAGGTCAAACTATAGAAATAAGGGATTATACGATTCCTAAGTTATTAATTGATGGGCATATGGGGTATTCTTTGAATCCAACTCGTTATCGTATTATGGATATGGAGCTTGGGAAAATACTTATGGATAGGAAAGTTGACAAATTTAGTGCAAATGGAGAAGAGTTTTCATGTCAATATCGGAGTTACCTTTTTTATGAAGGTTATATTTATGCCTCTATACGTTTGTCATGTGGATTGTTTGGAATAGTTGTATTTGACACTAGATCTGAGGTGGTTGTATGGCATGACATTTGGAGTAGTGACTCACCAATAAGATCGATTCATTTGATAGATGATCGACTAATTGCTGATAGCTTTGACGAAGTACGAATTTATGCTAGATGCGATTAAGAAGCAGCTTTGGGAACAAAAAGAAGTGATTATGTATGAAATAAGAATTGGTCGCAGTGGTATCCGGAAACAATCCGGAAACAATTCATTAGAGATATACAGGCTATTCAAAACTTAGAGGAATTGAAATGGGTATTTCATAAAACCTCAGGGGTCAATAAGGAGAACTTGAAAGAGAGGATATTATCAACCTTAAAGAAAGCTGATGGTACTCCAGTGGATGAAATTAATTTGATATGTGATGACCTCATCTCGCTAAACAAAATCCGCAAGACATTTGGGGACGATAACATAGAAGATGCAAAAAGTCTATTAAGAAAATTGGAGAATGACAAAATATTTGACATGATTTTTAATGTAGTAGAATAGTTATGTACAAACTAATAGAAAAAAGAAAAGACCGATATGGGTTTTATGTATGGGAGAAGTATTTCTCCTATTTAGTCAGGTCTAAAAAGGCATTACTGGTAGTCAAAAATCATCAAAATGAAGTTTTGTTCACATCCGAGGAAATGGCAATAAACCAGTATGCTATTATAGAAGATCAGGTTATTTATACTGGACCGGAGAACAACGTAACAAAAATCTATAACCTCAATACAAAAAAAGAGTTTGTTGTAGATACATATTTTTATGGATTAAATAAACTTCCCCAATATATAAAATCATCTATTTACTATCATATATTCGACTTTGTTCCCAACAATCAGTTCCTATATAATCTAAATACCAATCAAATCATTCCTCTGTCCATAGGAGAAATCAAAGGTAGTTTCGGAATAAATAATGATACTCATATTGTTACAGTAAAGGAAGGATGGGTATATTCGTATAGTAAAAATGATTTTTCCCTTCTGTGGCAGAAGGATATCGGAGAGATGACTCAGTACCGCTGGTTGTTTGGTACAATAGAAAGAGGTAATATTAGAGACATACATGAATACAAGGGTGATAGTGTTGTTGTCCTTACGGATATATTCATTGTGCGACTAAATATCAATACAGGAGATATTCTTTATTTACAACGACTTCCCCGTGGTCTGATATCTATCTCTATCATTGATAACAAAGCATACGGTTGTTATGCGTCCAGTTATATGGAGGTTGATTTGGATAATGGTGAGGTGATTAATTACATTGAGATGGATAAACTTGAATATCAAGGTGAAAAGTACGATGCAGAGATGGGCTTAAACCGCCTTTATGCTGGGTATCTCTACCATGGGATGAGACTCGAAGGTGGGGTGTTTGCGATAGGAGCCATTAATATTAACACAGGTATCCGAGAATGGGCGAATGTACTGGGTGTCCATTCGGTGCTTGAGATTCAATTTCATCAGAATAGAATGTATATTGCAGATTCAGGCAGAAATCTATACATTTATGAGAAGTCAAATACAACATTATAAAATTACTATATCTAAACAAAAGTACAGGACATTGGTCAAGCGACGTTATGAAACTTGAATAATAGAATATATGGACTTCGATGGAGTGAAGTTGCGGAGTTTTAAGTCGATGTTATTATTTTGAATAATAGGTAATTACATAGTGTAATAAAATATAGAATTAACGATAAAAATAAAAACGACTGAATTGGTCTGGAAATGTAAGATGCACTAAAAAGTTTAGAGAGGGATAAAAATAGATGAGACGGAATAGACATACAAAACTATTTAGCTTGTGCGTAATGCATAAGCTACTCTTTGCGTGTATTATTCTGAATACCATCGTTGGTCTCAACTGTCAAGTAGCTGTTGCGCAGGTACGTTATCCTGTTCATGGGACGGTGCAAGTGCTTCCTCCCTATGGGCTGTATTTGTCTGACTATTATGGTGGTAGCCAGGATCGCCTTGTCGTGACACTTCTCAATCGAGACTTGGAGCAGCCGTTGTTACAGGCACGTTTGCGAGTACGGGTGAAAAACGGGATGAACTTCAGCCTTGAGTCTCGTGACGAGATCGTCTATCCTATCCTTGAGCTGACCCCCAATGTTCCTCTCCGCCTCACTTCTATAGATATAGCTCCATATCTACAACCTGACCACATCCGTCTGAGTGGTCGATTAGATAACGGCCGTCTACCAGTGGGTATGACAGAGTTCTCAGTACAGGTTGTAGAATACCATACTGGTCGTCCTCTGTCAGCATGGCATACTGGGAGAGCTTGGTTAGATATCAAAAATCCACCAATTCTCAATTATCCTCGCCCCAATGAGGTTATTCCTTATCACGAGCCCTTTACTCAGGTACAGTTCCAATGGATGCCACGTCATCAGGGAGTATCGGGTACCGAATACGAGTTTGTGCTAAAAGAACTGCCCGATAATGGTATAGCTCCTCAGTCTGCATTTGCCTATGGTATAGAGATCTACCGTACCAGACAGCGACAGACAGGCCTCTCCTATAGTGTCATGCAGCCACTGTCAATATAAATAGAATAAGTAATTCATAGAGATAATGTTAAAGAGCGAAAAGAAAAAATATGTTTTTAAGCAATTAGATCAGTTGCTCAAGCCACAAGGGTATCGTGCAACTAAGACGGGTGGGGCCCCCTACTATATGTTGGATAAAGATAATGCGAAATATAAGTTTTATCTTAACTTTAGTGATATGGGAGATTTATATTTCTCAAAATATTATATTGAATTAAAAGAAGTGACGAAAATACTAAAGCGAGTATTTGATTTAGACAATCCTTTGATCGATTTTAGACAAGCGAATATTCATCCAACCATTAATGACAAAAGCAAAAATCCATTTATCTACAAAATAATTGACAATTACCGTGAACTAAAGATATTTACCGATTGGGTAATAGACTATTTAGAAAACGATGGTAAGCAATTTATTGAGACATATTCCTATCTGCCAAATGTGCTAAAAAGAATGGATGAACTT
>NZ_AQVC01000070.1 GCF_000372405.1 Porphyromonas somerae DSM 23386
ATAGAGATCAATACAAAGACTGGCTTCCATACTACATTAAACTGAAGGAACAATTACCATCCATTCAACCCCTCTACAATGTATGATAATAAGAGAAATCTATACTTTATAGGTCTATCTTTGTTGTTTTTCGGGAAACAAAGCGAAATAAGTACATTCGCAATTCAAAGGAGCAGTCTGCCTTACACACTTTTTGGGTTATTACCCATCAGGTGCATACTTAGGATAAATAAGAGCAGGGCTAGAATCAAGGTACTTATACTGATGATGGACCAAATCCGATTTCTTAACGATGATGTCTTACGAAATTCTATGAAGTATTCTAGATACCTATCTTTCCTCCATAGGGTAAAGTAGTTAATCGGTATAGTCACGATGGCGGTAATGACTATGAAGGTTGCTCTATTTAGCATTGCTGGTGATGCACTTGGTATTAGTAAGGTGGTGAAGTTTGCAATGGTCCATAGGATAAGTGTCGTGAATGCCAGCATGCTTGTATCAGAAAGGAGCACTATGGTACTGATCTTTTCATTTGTCAGACTTCTTACTACCTCCTTATTTACTCTCATGTATTTCTCTTTATTGATCATGCCCAATCTGTACGGAATGCGAATGAGGATCATCCCAAATATTCTATAGTATAAAATCTGGGTCCAACGATTGTAGTAGTAATGACCGTAATACAATCTATTCCATATATACATTATCTTCTTCATGTCCCTATAGTGTGTGTATGCAACCACAAATGTACCTATTTTGAGACTATTGCACGAAGGCGATCTGCGGCGTTGCTTTCGGGATTCGGGCTCGGTCACGTACGTGAGTACGCTCCCAGCACCCTTACCCTTTTGTGTGTGCCTGGTGCCCTACGTGCACCTTGCCGTCAGCGCCTTGCATCTCATCCTTTGTGCAAAGTCTCGGCACATTTGAAACAAATGTGCGAGAATGGCACTTCGTGCAACATTCTCATTTTCCGCTTTGCTTTACATGAGCTATTGATAAGGACCTCCGGAGGAGGCACGGGGGTACCTAATCGGACGAGTCGGACGAGTCGGACAGGTCAGACGAGTCAGACGCCCTCCACTTGAGACTGTTGCACGGAGTGCATAATGAATAGCCTCTTCACTAATCACCAACAAATAAAAGGCTTTGAAGGACCTCTGCGAGGTCCTTACTCATAGACACCTTGCTAAAGACTTTTCTAATGCGTAACCCCTGTCGTACGAACGTTGGGGCAAGTGGTTCCGTGCTTTTTTGGTAGATTTGTATGAATATAAATCAAACATCCAAAATAGATATCATGAGACGTAGCGTAACGATCCAATGGATGCTCGCGCTTATACCACTACTAGCGAGCTTAAGTATCAGTGCCGTAGCACAAACCACCAAGAGCCCGTGGAGCATCGAAGAGGCCACCCCTGGCTCCATTCAGTATGCCCAGCTGATGCCGGAGAGCACCCAGTCCCTCAATATGGTCAATGAAGGGCTCCTTGTGCTTCAGGAAGATGGTTTGTATGCCGATGGCATCCAAGGGCGACAACTGATTGCTAGCCGAGAGAGTCTTGGCCTTACCCCCTACTACATGCACTTCAAAGGCGACCTCCTCTGTGCCAATGTAGGAGGCGATTGGGTGCTTTGGGATTATAAAAAGCAACAAGAAGTCTATCGCTATAGCTTTGATCGGAAGCGTTGGACCCACTTTACACCTACCGCACAAGGTCATTATGCCCTTCTTTCCGATGGGCAGAATATAGCCGTTGTCACCCCAGGGCAAGAGCCAAAGCTACTCACCACCGATGGCTCCTTTGATATCGCTTATGGTGTCTCCGTGCACCGCAATGAGTTTGGTATTGATGGCGGACTATTCCCCTCACCCGATGGCCGTTACTTCGCCTTTTATCGCAATGATCAGAGCGATGTAGAGTCCTACCCCATTGTCCAGATCAATCCACAGATTGCCCAGTACCAACCCATTAAATATCCAATGGCTGGTCGCAAGAGCGAAAAAGTGACCGTTGGCATTTACGATAGCCAGAAGGGAACCATCCAGTACCTACAGACGGGTGCTCCCACCGACCGCTTCTTCACCAATCTCGCTTGGACTCCCGATAGTAAGAGCCTTGTTATTGACGAAGTAGAGCGTAGCCAAGCAGAGACCAACCTCCGGGAGTACAACGTTGCTACAGGTCGATTGGTCCGTACCCTACTCAAGGAGACCCATCCCAAGTACATCGAGCCCTCCACTCCTATTCGCTTCTTGCAAGATGGACGTTTTGTGCGACTCAGTCGCGTCCGTGGCTACAATCATCTCTACCTATATAGCAGAGAGGGGCACTTGCTCACCCAGCTCACAGATGGAGCATGGGAGGTGAAGGAGCTGATGGGCATTGACGAGGCCAGCGGTTACATCTACTTCACCTCCAATAAAGATTACCCCATCGGCCAAGATCTCTACAGAGTCTCCCTCAAGCGTCCTCGCGTAGAGCGTATCACCGAGGGCAATGGCACCCATTACGTTTGGCTCTCTCCCGACTTCAGCCTCGCCTACGATCGCTTTTCCAATCTGGATACCCCATCAGTGGAGCAGCTGATCTCACTAAAGGGCAAGCGACAAGTGCGTGAGCTACTGCGTGCCGAGGATCCTCTAGCCAATAAATACCGTCCTACTGTAGAGCTCGGTAGCCTCAAAACAGCTGAGGGCGACGACCTCTACTACAAGCTGACCCGCCCAGCAGAGTTGGAGCCTGGTCGTAAATACCCAGTGGTCCTCTACGTCTATGGCGGTCCTCACTCTCAGCTCGTTACGGATAGTTGGCGGTCACTGCGTATGGGGTGGGATACCTATATGGCACAAGAGGGCTACATTGTCTTCACCCTAGATAATCGTGGTACCTCCAATCGTGGTATGGCGTTTGAGAGCATCACTCACCGACAGCTAGGAAAAGTAGAGATGGCCGATCAGATGCTCGGCATCGACTACCTTCGCAGCCTTCCCTATGTGGATGCCGATCGCATCGGTGTCTATGGTTGGAGCTTTGGCGGATTTATGGCGACCAACCTGATGCTCAGCCACCCAGAGACCTTCAAGGTTGGGGTCGCTGGTGGTCCAGTGATGAACTGGGCCTACTACGAGGTGATGTATGGTGAGCGCTATATGGATACTCCTGCCGAGAATCCTCAGGGCTACCAAGAGAGCAACCTGATTGAGCGTGCTGGAGATCTCAAGGGTCGCCTACTGCTCATCCACGGAGGGGTGGACCCTGTTGCCCTTTGGCAGCACTCCCAACTATTCCTTCAGGCGAGTGTCAAGGCTGGCACCCTTCCTGATTACATGGTTTATCCGATGGATGAGCACAACGTCCGCGGTCAGGACCGTGTGCACCTCCACAAGGTGATTTGTCGTTATTTTGAAGATCATTTGAAGTAAAGCCAAGAGCATAGATATATGAAAGCATTAATTATCGGTAGCGGTGGCCGAGAGCAGGCCCTTGCATGGAAAATAGGGTTGAGCGATATGATCACCCACATCTATATGGCTCCAGGCAATGGCGGTAGCCTACCCAAGTGCCACAATGTGCCTATCGGCGTCACGCAGTTTGAAGCCATCGCTCAGTTGATCAAAGAAAAAGAGATCGAGTTGGTGATTGTCGGTCCCGAGGTGCCTTTGGTAGAGGGAATCGTTGATTTCCTACAGGCCGATCCCCAGCTGAGCCACCTTCATATTGTTGGTCCTACCAAGGCCGGAGCCGAATTGGAGGGGAGCAAAGAGTTTGCCAAAGCCTTTATGCTTCGCCATGGTATCCCTACTGCCAAGTACCGCTCCTTTACTAGTGAGACCCTTGAGGAGGGGCTTCGCTATCTGAGGGAAGAAGAGCGACCCCCTTACGTGCTGAAAGCCGATGGCTTGGCTGCGGGCAAAGGCGTCGTCATTCCCGAGACCCTTGAGGAGGCTGAGGCCGAGATGAAAGAGATGCTAGGGGGTAAGTTTGGTTCCGCCGGTGCCACCGTTGTGGTGGAGAGTCACCTCTCTGGCATCGAATGCTCCGTTTTTGTCCTCACCGATGGCCGAGATTATATGCTTCTCCCCACCGCTAAGGATTACAAACGTATTGGCGAGGGCGATACTGGGCTCAATACGGGTGGTATGGGGGCGGTATCTCCCGTCCCCTTTGTGGATGATGCCTTTATCCAAAAGGTGGAAGAGCGCATTATCCGCCCCACTATCCAAGGGCTCCACTCCGAAGGAATTGACTACCGTGGCTTCATCTTCTTCGGACTGATGAACGTTGCTGGCGACCCCTACGTGATTGAGTACAATTGTCGCATGGGCGATCCCGAAACCGAGGCGGTGATGCTACGCATCAAGGGCGATATTGTCGGCTCTATGCTGGCACTCAAAGAGCAGGTGCTGGGACAGATGGAGCCCCTCCTAGAGTTTGATGAGGTGGCCACCACGATCGTCACCGTTTCCAAGGGCTATCCCGAAGCGTATCAAAAAGGCTACCCTATCACAGGACTAGAGGGTGAGGCTACTCCTGACCTTCAGATATTCCATATGGGTACAGCCTCCCAAGAAGAGGGGGTGGTCACCTCTGGTGGTCGTGTACTTGCCATCTCCTCTATGGGCGATACCATTCAGGAGGCCCTTGATAAAGCTTACCATCGTCTGCAAGGTGTGCACTACGAAGGCATCACCTACCGCCACGATATTGGGCAGGATCTATTGAAGCTGTGATTCTTCTTTCCACTCCATGTTCCCTAAGCCCTCCATCGTCAGCCAGTTACTACCACAGCTAGATACGTGGTGGGGTCTACTCGTCTCCTCTCCTTGGTTCATTGCTGCTCTGCTGATCTTTGTTGTGCTATCGGCAAAGCGACATGGAGAGTTGGCGTATGGCTCTACCCGCTCCTCGCTGGTGGGGTGGTTGCTGATGACCCTCTACTTTGCTGCACACCTCCTACTTCCCACTGCACAAGTTAGTTTGGGGCTACTTGGATTGGTCCTTATCATCATGCTGAGCGACGGCATTGTCTCCTCACTTAGGCATAGCCGCTCCCCCTTTTTTGTGCATAATCTTGGAGTACTATTGGGGTGTTTATTGATTATCCACCCCGCCAGTATCCTCCTCTATCCCTTTATCTTGGCCAAGCTGAGAGGAATTAAGAGCCTTTCAGGACGCCATATTACCGCCCTCCTTATCGGTACCATCTCCATCCTGCTACTCGCCCTCATGCTCTTTGCCCCAAGAAGTTGGGAGGGGGTAGCTAGCTTCCTACAGGCCGGTATTGCTCCGATCACCCAGATCCAGCTAGCTCCTCTTTCCGAGTGGCCATTGATCCTCTTGGACCTTCTATACCTACTACTCATTACTATTGCCTGTTTTCAGAGCCTTCGGACCAGTGTGGTGAGAGTGCGGTTGGCATTGAACTTTCACGTCCAGTTGGCTTGGATCCTGATGCTTCTTCACCTGCTCTATGGGGCGCAGAGTGGGGGCCCACAATTGTTTATCCACGGTGCTATCTTCGTCAGTGGTATTATGTCCGTGCACTTTGCTACCGAGCGTGATAGCCGTTGGATTGTCCTTCCTCTCACCCTTTTCACCCTTGCCCTTTGGGCATTCAAAGTGTGGGGCTGACTTCATTAAACACTCTGCTTTTATAGGATGATAGATTTCTTAATTCAGTATGGATACATAGGCGTCTTTTTAGCCGCCTTTTTGGCTGCCACCGTCCTCCCCTTTGGCTCTGAGCCAGTAGTGGTTGGCGTCCTTGCTGCTGGGGCAGAGTATGTACCGGTGCTAGTGGCTGCTACTATTGGCAACTTCCTAGGGGGCATGAGTTGCTACTGGCTCGGCTGGTTGGGTAAGACAGAGTGGATCACCAAGTACCTCAAGATGCCGGAAGAGATAGTCGATAAGTGGGTTCAGTGGCTCCAGGACAAAGGGTCATGGATGGCGTTTTTCGTCTTTCTCCCTGGCGTGGGTGACTTCTTTGCCGTCGCCCTAGGATTGCTCAAGGCGAGAGTTTGGCCGGTAGCTTTTTGGATGTTCCTTGGTAAATTCCTCCGCTACCTCGTCGTCTTCGGAGCTTTTGATTGGATTGCCGGCCTGCTAGCTGCTGCCTGAGGGCACCTTATCGGATAAGGGGGTGCACCTTATCGGACAAGAGGGTGCACCTTATCGGACAAGTCGGACGAATCGGACGGGGGGTGCACCTTATCGGACAGGGGGGGCACCTTATCGGACAAGTCGGACGAATCGGACGGGTCAGACAGGTCGGACGCGGCATGGGGAGCACCCGAAGGGTGCCACTCAGCTAGCCCCCGGTCAAGGCTCGTAGAGCCGAAGACCGGCGGGTTACGAGACCCCAAAATACCCTACGACCCTTGTGGTCGCACCTTGATAGGCTTGTG
>NZ_AQVC01000071.1 GCF_000372405.1 Porphyromonas somerae DSM 23386
CTTTGCTTAAGGTAAACGCTCAAATTGCCCGTGCTATTTATATCACTCTTTTTGGTGACTAAAGAAAGCGTTGGGGCAGTATATTTTTGTCCCTCGCCAAGCTTTTCAAAGAGTAAAATGTTGGTATCGACTGTAGCACTCTCAAAAATCTTAATCCCTGCAAAGTCAACAAGTATTTTTGGATAGGTTTTTGTGGCAAAAAAGTGGCGTGTACTCTTTCCATACCCTGCTCTCATCCATTTATTGGATGTGATGTAGCAGAGATGTCCATTGGGCTTAAGTAGCTCCCACCCTCTTTCGTAAAATAAGGAATATATATCTCCTGTACGCTCGAATGTTTCGTAGTTGTATGACTTATATAGGTTGGATAGCTCCCCTTTATTTTTTTGCATTTGTATATAAGGAGGGTTACCTATAACGATATCAAAGCCCTCATTAATTCCTAACATCCATTCTGGGTCGAAAAATGGAGCATAGGTATTTTGGTCAAACATATCCCACTTGGCAAGATTGTTGATGGTCTCGGTTGAGAATGCTCCATCCTCCTTAAGCATATCAGCCATTTCAGTTCGTAGTGAGGTTATGATCTCCTTGTACTTCTTTTTGGTTCGGAATGTCTTTGCTGCAAATATCTTGTGGTAAGCTGTTTGTAACTTGCTTTGAAGATCCACCAAACGAGTATCTGCCAGCATTTTACTCTCCACCTTCATTAAGGTATTGGCTGCTACAAACTTTGTCTCGAGGTTTGGAAGTGGACGAATACCAAAATTATCTGTGGGGTCATTGGTCCTTATTTGATCTATTACTAATGAAATAAAGAACCGTAATTTGCTAATTTGTATAGCGATTGGCTGTATGTCAGTACCGTATATACAGTGTTCTATGACGTATAGCTTTCGGGCGTAATCGGGACGATTAAGGCTCTCATCAAAACTTTGGTTGATATCCTTAAGAATGTCGTTGCGCTCTTCTTGGCTCTCACTCTTAAATGCTTTGGAGCTGGCATCTGATGCCTCTTTGATCATCAGCTCTTTCCATAAAGTGTTCTCTGGGTCTAGCCGATTGAGTAGATGCACCATTTGTTGGAGCATACCCATTGGGAATGCCCCTGAGCCACAAGCGGGGTCAAGTATCTTGGTCTTGAATAGGGCTTCAATTATCTCTTTTCGTCTTTTCTCATCGAGGAGGACTTCGTGGTTATTGATATCAAGGAGCTTTCTAAGCTCATCTTCAATATCGTCAGACACGTTTTTCTTTAGGTGTACCAAGAGGCTCTCTACTACCATAAAGTGGACTATCTCCCTCGGGGTATAGAAGGAACCGGTCTCCTTTCTCGCTGTATCTTTGGTTTCTGGGTTGACCGATGCAAGTAGATTCTCAAATACCTTTCCCAACAACTCTGGATCTAGCGAAACTTCTTGGTCAAAAGGCATATTTTCCTCAACAGTAAAATTATATCGTTTGAGGATATCTATTATGCCTCTGGCACTTACCTTCTTTTTGTTTTTATCTCCGTACCATTCTGAAAGGTCAATGTCTTTACCTGCTTCTTCGCCAAAGAATAGATAATCTGGTACGATTACGCTATTATGTATTTTAGGGTTGTCGGAAAAACCGTCAAAATACATATCGACAGTGGAGTCGTCGAGACACTCAAATAGACCACCATTGAGAAAAGGTACAGTACTATTGGCCAACTCTAAGAAAAGCTCAGGATTGATAAAGAAGTCTTCATGCCTCATCAGTTTGTGATTAGAGTGGTCATTGTTATTTCTCTTACTAAATCTCCTTACCAATTGACCACTTCCGTCTGTTATAGGGCTATTAAGCATAGCGAAGAAGAGATTTTGGAGAATTCCTTTGTAGTACTTACCTTCTTCCGATTTGCCGAATAGGGTATACTGTCTGTGTGGATCAAAGTTTTCAATTAGGTTATCGGCAATATAGGCTTCATCAAAAAACTCCTCTGGCACAAGCTTCATTTGTTTAAGGAACCATACAAATATAAGCCGAGTGATGAGTCTAATACCTCCTATCTCATTGTATTGTTGGTCATCGGATGGGTTCATAAGATCATTAGGGAAACTAATTTTCTTGACCGCCCAAGCATACCAATCTGAGAGCTCTGTGTAAAAAGCCTTGGTGAGCACTTCCACACTAAATCTATTGCGAAGGTCATCGATGTCTGTTACTCTCCCTTGTGCCAATAGGTACTTGTGGGCTGTATAAGTGGCGATGCCTTTCCCAAGATAGTATGAGTATCTCCGAGGATTGGAATAGCTTCGCTCTACAGCTCCTGAGTCTGTGATTGATAGAGATATCTCTATGAAAGAAAATCTATAGTTATTAGTCTGTCCATTCAACGGTATAAAGGCCACGAGTGCTCGCTGTACTTGGTGGCTGGCGAGAAACCTAAATGCATCATTGGAGAGACCTACTCTAGCATCATGGATGGAGTTGTGCTTGATTTCATATACATTGAGGTCGAGCTCTTCGGAGTGTCCGAGGAGTGTTGCCTCTGTAGTATATTTCATATTCCCTACAAGTGGTACACTTTGCACAGAAGGTTGGAAATCGTCTGGCAAAAAGTAGTCTTGAAGGTAGGTTAAAAAGTGATCTCTACTATATGGTTTGTCAAATGTGTAGCCCATGGTTGAATAAAATTATTTTATGATTTCCTCTGCAAGTATTAGTGACTCCTTTCCTCCATCTATGCTGTTCTTTACATTGATGATCCTATCGAGGTAGTTTTGCCCTATCATTTCTGGAAGGTGCTCAAATTCATCTGGTTTCAGCTTATTAATGAGCCGTACTTCATAACCTGATAGCCCATCTGCTTGGAGCACTCTTAGTAAGTCCTTAAAGTACTCTTTTGAGACGCCTTTCGCCTTAAGTTTTGGATCATGTATCATTACCTTTACTTTATCTATAGCCACAGACAATCGCTTGTCATTAGACTTATCTGATTTGGTAAAGAGTTGAGCTTTAATGGTCTGATATTCTTCATCAAACCCATCTGTTAGCTTCACGGCTGGCTCGTCAATAGATGCTTCGAAAATGGCCAGTGCTTCCTCAATAGGGATGGATGTTACCTCATTATTTTTTAGCATCTTAAAGATATAGTCTTTGCCTTTTTTGCCCAAAACGATTACACCACTGTGCTCCTTCTCGACCTTCCTCCCCGTACGTGCGCGATAGGGAATCTCTAGGGCTTCATCATAAGCTTCGGTACCCTTAACTTCGTCAAGTAACTTTCGGTACTTGCTATCCCACGACTCCACCTCGGTCTTACCCATTTCTTGCTTGTATCTCTCGGTAAAGAATGCTTGCACCTCTTCGTCTTGAGTCAACACTCTAGTATCCTCTCCCATAATGGCATGAATCATAGCCATCTTTAGAGTCGATATCTCTTTGGTGCGGGTTTCCTTTTCACCTATCTCTGTAGGGAAGAAGTTATATATATAGAGCTTATCAAATACTTTTTTATTGACACGATTGATACGTCCTATTCGCTGTATAACCCTTGTGGGGTTGTATGGTATATCATAATTAAATATAGCTCCAGCACGGTGGAGGTTGTACCCCTCTGAGATAGCATCGGTGGCTATGAGTACTTGAAAGTCATTTAACTGTCTTGACGAAGGTATCCCAGCATCAAAGTTTCGGGCAATAATCTCTTTAACTGTGGCTGAGGCATCGCTGCTCGTGTACTTAAGAACGCCAAAACCGTACTCTGCCTTAAGCGATGAAAGCTCCCTACCTAAGTAATCTACCGTATCGGCGTAGCTTGAAAATACTATTATTTTCCGATTCGGCTCCTTTCGAAGCATTTCGACCAACTGCGCCTTGAACTCTTTGAGCTTGGGGTCATACTCAATCTTATTATTATCTGAGAACCAATCATTTCGAATATCTTTAAGAAGCTTAAGATCCGACTGGAGGTCCTGCAAGTACTCATCTGAGAGATACTCGGCTTTGATCATAAAGAAACCCTTTTCGGTATACTTCTCAAATGCTTCTGTAATCTCCTCATAGCCTTCGTCCGAGGATTCATAGAAATCTTCCACACTTGGAAGCACTCCTTTTTTGTACACCGGTATTTTCCCTACTTCTTCAATCCACCTTATGATGTTTTGATAGGATGAAATCATATAGTTAATGGACTGCTGCAGCGCATAGATTGAGCTTTCGAATCGGCTCACCAAAAGACGACGCATAAACTTGGCTGTATTTACTTGTCGTCCGATCAGCAAATTGAGCTCTACATCATACTCGGTGAGAAGCTCCTCCTCTAAAGCATCTTGGCACTCCTCTCTGATGTATGCTACAGGAGAATATCTGGCAGCTTTAAAGTAGTTTTCATTGGTAATAGACTCTATGTTTTCGGGAGATATACACTCCAAAGTATGTCTGTAAGTTTGATGAAGCAAACCGAGCGAGTAGTTTTTCTCCTCCGGTGCTTCAGGTACCATCACTTCAATACCTTGACGCTGTAGGTCTTTCCTGTACTCTGGGATCTCCATCAAGTCAATGCGAGAGCGCCTGATTACTAGAGGACTAATGATCGTCCTAATCTCTTTAGCAATCAAGTCTACCCCTTTCTTAACCTCTTCGGCCGTCAGGATGTTGTTTCTCTTCTCTTTATTTAGCTCTTGATACTTAGCTATCAGATATCTAAAAGACTCGCCAAGGTCATCTACCGTATTTAGAGTAGAAGCTGATGGCACCTGAAACAGCTTTAGCATTGAGAAAATATCAGATGGCCTATTATTGAATGGGGTGGCGGTAAGAAGGATTACTTTATTATCTTGACATAGATCGTGGAGATTGGTATAGTCCTCCGTGTACTCATTGCGGTAGCGGTGGGCTTCGTCAACGATGATCAGAAATTTTTTGTCGGTATATTCACTATGCCTTCGGTAATAGTCCAAGGCGACCTTTATCGTACCGCTACTAAAGACCTTACCACCGAGGTCAAATTGCTCCATATAATCTTCCCACTGCATACACAAGTGAGGTGGAGCAATAATAATGGTACGAAGACCTATGTTTTTAGCTACCGTAGAGGCAATGATACTCTTACCAAGTCCGACGACATCAGAAATGATCACCCCATTATGATTGTCAACAGCATTAATGGCCATCTTCACAGCATCGGTTTGATACTTAAGATTGTGATACTGACCTCGGGTAATATCCCTTGGAGTGAGTATATTGTCGCGTGTGGAAATGCTAAAATACTCGTGTATGACCCTCAAGTACATTAGATAGGGGTTGTATAGTTTTTCGTACCAAACATGCTCTAATACTAAATCCTTAAATTCAGCAAAGACCTCCTTATTCACCACTGGCACAGCACTCCTCCACAACTCTTCAAAAACTTCACTAGCATCGTGGTATGCATAGCTGTCTTTGCACCTCACATTGATTTCGTATCGGCCTTCAAGCCCAGCGTACGATAAGTTGCTTGAGCCTGTGATGACAGTACCAGGCTCGTTTCCTCCCTCATCGAATGCGTCACTGTATGAGAAAAGATACATTTTCGCATGGCATGGTTCGTTGGTCTTTTTTATTTGTAAAGAGCCATCGAGGATTTTAGATAGAAATTGCTTGAATATTTCTTGTCCCTCAGCAGTGTCTATTGCATTAGTTTCGTTGATCACTTTAATTAGTGACGAATAATACTCTTCCTTTATCTGATTGCGTGACGGTGTAGTATCTCCACGCCTTGCAATTTCTTGAAAAGTTTGGTGGATGGTTGTGTCAATATCCATACCCACTAGTATTCGCACGTGCTTATCTTTGAGATTTTCGGTGAGCGCTTGGTAACCTGAGAAATAAAAGTAGCCCACCAATATATCCACAGAATTAGATTTAGGAAGGATATTATTAATTACATCCTTTAGCAGTTGGTTTTTGTTTGTGATAAAAGATTTATTGCTGTTATTATCCATAATATTGGTATAAAAAAGGAGCGTTTACCTTAAGCAAAG
>NZ_AQVC01000072.1 GCF_000372405.1 Porphyromonas somerae DSM 23386
CCTCGGCAGAGGTCCGTGCTAAATAGGCACAGGTCAAGGCACGCAGTGCCGAAGACCTGTGTATAGATAGGTGTAAAATACCCTTGCGACCCCGGTCGAGGGGTCGGACCACCCTATCTCTAGGTCTGACCCCTCAGCCGGGGTCAAGGAGGTGGTGGATGTGCTCTTGCACACAGGTCGTTAGGGGCTCTGCCCCTCCCGACCTGTGCCTATTTAAGAGGGACCTCTGCCGAGGTCCACCCTTATTGACCTCCAATGAATGCCATACGGCAATATCATTCTAATGTGTAACCCCTGATTAGAAAGGACTTACCATGTGGCAATCATCGGAGATTTTTGTATGAACCTCGGCAGGGGTCTCATCTGAGTTGGTATAGGACCCTTAGAGTTGCATTGCATCGAAACTATGAGATAGTTGCATCAATGAAACCGTTGCATTGAGACGAATTGCAGCGTTTCTTATGGAATTGGAGATGAGGCAAGTTGCTGGGATTTTCGGGGAAAGTGTAAAAAGTGAGGGGAATAGCCCTTACTTCTGCCTAAAAAATGGTATCTTTAGCCATTAGAATATTTATAGATATGAAGCGAAGCGAAATAATTATACCGATAGAGGAGAAGTCCTTTAAAGAGTTACAGAGTGAAGAACTAGAGTTGGTGGAGGCGGCAAGGAGCATTGCCCGCGATGCCTATGCCCCTTACTCAAAGTTTAGAGTAGGTGCTGCCCTTCGCCTAAAGAGTGGCCGTATCGTCACTGGGTCCAACCAAGAAAATGCTGCCTATCCCTCGGGACTGTGTGCCGAGCGGACGGCACTATTCTACGCTGGGGCTCAGTACCCCGATGATCCAGTGGTCGCCTTGGCAGTGACCGCGATGCGGGATGACAATCTCTATGTAGCCGTAGCAGCCCCCTGTGGAGGTTGCCGACAGGTGATATTGGAGACCGCCGACCGATACAAGTCGCCCTTCCCCGTCTACCTAGCCGGGCCTGACTCAGTACAGATAGTCGCAGATTGTAGGCAACTCCTACCGATCAATTTCGACGCATCGTCGCTATAAGAGAAGGAGCTAAGATGGGAGACTTTGTAGTATCGGCACGTAAATATCGTCCGAGCACCTTCGAGAGTGTCGTAGGGCAGAAGGCCTTGACCACCACTTTGAAGAATGCTATTCTTCAGAATAAGCTATCTCACGCCTACCTATTCTGTGGGCCGCGAGGGGTGGGCAAGACCTCTTGTGCCAGAATATTTGCGAAGACCATCAATTGCCAAAACCGTACTCCCGAGGGAGAGGCGTGCAACCAGTGCGAGAGCTGTATTGCCGCTAATGAGCAGCGCTCCTATAATATTATGGAGCTTGATGCCGCCTCCAATAACTCAGTCAATGATATCCGCCAGCTGATAGAGCAGGTCTATATTGCCCCCACTTCGGGCAAGTATCGGGTCTACATCATTGATGAGGTGCACATGCTCTCGAGTAGTGCTTTCAATGCCTTCCTTAAGACACTAGAGGAGCCCCCCGCACACGCCATATTTATTTTGGCAACGACCGAGAAGCACAAGGTGCTACCCACCATCATCTCTCGCTGCCAAGTACACGACTTTAGCCGAATAACTAGCCACGACATTGCAGAGCACCTAGCCCACATCGCTTCCCAAGAGGGGATCACCGTTGAGCCCGAGGCACTGCAGATGATCGGCATCGCTGCCGATGGAGGAATGCGCGATGCCCTCAGTATGTTCGATCAGATAGCCGGCTTTGGTGGCGGACAGGTGACCGTAGAGGGGGTGAGGCAAAACCTTAATCTCCTCAATGAAGATGAGTACTTTAGGCTACTCGCCTATGTGGTGGAGGGGCAGCACCCCAAAGCCCTTTCGCTCATCAATGACCTCCTAGAGAGTGGGTACGAGGGCGATATCGTGATGCGGGGCTTCTCGGGTTTCTTGCGCAATGTATTGATGGCTCAATCGGCCGAGACGATACAGCTGATCGAAGCCCCCCAATCTATCCAAGAGCGTATGTCCAAAGCTGGGGCCTATACCCCAGCTAGCATGCTGTGGAATTATCTCAAGATTAGTAGCTCCTTTGGTGCTGAGTACAAAGGGACGCCCGATAAACGTCTGGCACTAGAGGTGGCAGTACTAAGGATGTGTGAGCTATCGAGCTCCAGCCCATTGGCTACGCCCGTAGCCCCCGCCCCAGCTGCTGCCCCGACAGCTACCCCCTCCGCCACCACATCAGCACCCCCGCGGGCCTCCACACAGCAGGTCCATCAGCCAGCACATCAGCCAGCTCAGGCACCTACCCAGGTGAGCCAGCCGGCACAAGTCTACACCAAGGCTCAAACCATTAATCCACAGCCCACTCGGCGCACTCAAGGCAATGGAGGGCAAGAGCTTTATGGCTTTTCCCTAAAAACAGGTAAGCCAACCGTGCAGAGGGAGGAGACCAATACTGGGCCGGTAAGCCAAAACCGCAACGAGGAGTACACCGAAGAGCAGCTACAGAAGGCGTGGCGAAAGGCAGTGGCAATGGTCAAGAACGCCCCCTTTGCCAAGGGTGTATTGCAGAGGATCACCCCCACAAAGTCACCCGACCACAATATCCAGCTAGTGGTACAGAGCAATACCATCAAGATGCAAGTGGTGCGCGTGCTAGGGCCAGTGCTAGAGGTGCTACACGATGAATTGAAAAATGACAAAATCGGCATCGCCATTGAGGTAGATGTAAAGCTACAGGAGCTACTACCACAGACCCCCAATGAGCGGTGGGCATTTGTCGCCAAAGACAATCCTTGGCTGCAGCAGATGGCACAAGACCTGCAGCTTCGACCTAGATAACTAAAGAGTAATAATCACTAAATAACTAAATCAAACAACAACATGAGAAAATTACCTAAGGTACTAATTTCACTAACCCTGCTCCTCGGACTTACTATGCCAGCGATGGCACAAGAGGCTGCTAAGGAGGAGTACAAGTTTACAGTAGTAAAGGAGCTACCTATCACACCTATCCAAAACCAAGCCAATTCAAGCACATGCTGGTCGTTTAGCGGACTAGGGTTCCTAGAGATGGAGGCATTGCGTATCAGTGGCAAGAGCGTAGTGCTCTCACCTATGCATGTGGTATCTCACTCTTATCGCGATAAGGCTGAGAATTACATTCGCTACCAAGGGGAGACCAACTTCGGCCCTGGTGGCTCTTTCTATGATGTCCTTTACTCTGTAAAGCACTACGGTATCGTGCCAATGAGCGAGATGGAAGGTCTCAACTATGGCTCAAAGCGCCACAATCACAATGAGATACACGCTGCTGCAGATGGATTTATCAAAGCTATCCTCAAGAATTCAGAGCGCTCAGGCCTCACACCAGCTTGGAAGAAAGCTTTCGGCGGGATCATCGACGCTTATCTAGGGGAGCTCCCAGAGAGCTTTACCTACGAGGGTAAGAGCTTTACCCCCGAGAGCTTCGTGAAGTACCTAGGGCTCAATATGGACGACTATGTATCGCTCACCAGCTTTACTCACCACCCATTCTACTCTAAGTTTGTACTCGAGATTGCCGATAATTGGAGACACTCTCTATCTTACAACCTCCCTCTCGATGAGTTTATGCAAGTCTTCGATAATGCGATCAATAACGGATATGGTATCGCATGGGGTAGCGACGTAAGCGAAGTAGGCTTTAATAGAGATGGACTAGGAATCCTGATCGATGCCGACGCAGCAGAGTCTACTGGCTCCGACCAAGCTCGCTGGATCGGTGCTACTCCAAGTGAGAAGCGCAGTATGATCAATGAACTGGTACGTACTCCTGGTGCTCCAGAGATCAAGGTGACTCAAGAGTGGCGCCAAGCAGGCTTCGATGCCCAAGAAACAACCGATGACCACGGTATGGTGATCTATGGTATCGCTAAGGACCAGACTGGTAAGAAGTTTTACATGGTCAAGAACTCTTGGGGCGAAGCTGGCCGTTACAAAGGTCTATGGTATGTATCCGAGAACTTTGTAGCTGGTAAGACCATCAATATTGTGGTGCACAAAGATGCCATTCCTTCTGCTATCCGCAAGAAGCTCGGCATCTAATCCTTCCCTCAATATAATATAGAATATCCCCGCTGATCCATCGGATCAGCGGGGATATCTTATTGATGCCAACTGAAAGGGGAGTGGGGGTACCTTATCGGGCAGGTCGGACAATTCGGATGCCCGATAGGCTGGTGGTGGTGCACCCTATCGGGTGCTTTTTCGGGGTAGGGTACCTAATGGGGAGCCCTTATCGGACAAGTCGGACACCCGCTTTCTACCAGTAGCTTATTAGCCGTCCGACTCGTCTGACCTGTCTGACCTGTCCGACTTGTCCGATAAGGGGCCCTTTCTCGATGAGGCACTTCTATGGGTAGTCACAAAAAGAGGGCGAGCAACCAATTGGTTGCTCGCCCTTTATTAATATAGCTTGGCGCTACTCTTAGAATACAAAGGTTAGACCAAGGGTGCTAGATACACCTGCAAGAGTGGTAGTTACCTTATCCTTCTTGAATGAGCTACTAGTGTATCCTAGACCTAGTGTAAGACCTACGTTAGGATTCACAAAGTAGGTTACACCACCACCTACACCATAGTATAGACCACCAGCTGAGGTAGTAGTCTTACTGTCAGATACAGGAGCTTTACTTGTAGAGGAGAGATGTGCATACCCTACCTGAGCGCTAAGGAATGGACGGATGTTGCTATTTGGTAAGAAGAAATAGCTTACTGCAGGAGCGATAATAAAGGTACCCTCACTGTCGCCATCACGACCAGAAAAGTCGTAGCCTAGTTCAGCACCTACTGCAAGGTTGTCGATCACGAAATAGCGTGCGTCGAAAGCAAGCTTAAGGTTGGTAGTAGCTTTAGTATCAGTTTGCTTATTACCATCAACCGTCATTGAAGGCTTGCCAGAGAATAGAGATAGAGAGGAACCTGCACCTACCATCATCTTACCTGCCTCAGTCTGAGCAAAAGCGCTTACAGAGCATAGAGCCATCACTGCGGTGGCTACCATTAGTTTAATTGTCTTCATGATAAAATCTAAATCTAATTGTTAAACAAATATTTAATCATTATATATTCGGTAGCAAATATACGAATATATATTGAATTATTACTATATGACAATATAATCAATCACCCTACAGTTCGCCATCGCGGTAGTAGAGGAAGCGGAGGTAGTCGGTGAAAATGATATTTTGTAGCGAGCTCTTATAGCGGTCAAATTGCTCCTTATTATCCCCTTTGAGCTGATACCCTTCGAGGTCACGATCACCAATGTCTTTGGTCTCAATATAACCGATGGGGTGTCCGGCGCAGGTAAAGGTGAAGTCGGGTCGACCGATGTTGTTGGTGCCTTGTGCCTCCTCGGTGATGGCGATCTTCTTGGGGAGGAGTTGGCGGAGGAGCACCTGGAAGTCGGTGCGGTAGCTCATCTCGGTCAGCCCACCTGCTTGTAGGCGCTTAGTGATCTCTCGTAGGTAGTTGCGTATCTCGTTCATAATTGAGTATTGGTTTGAGTCGTTACCAAAGACAACCATTTTCGCGTAGATGACCGCCATTTGTGGGGGTGGGGGTGCCTTATCGGACAGGTCGGACGCTCGATAGACTGGGGGTGTGGTTTCCTGAAAAAGGTTGACTCGGTTAATGTTACGTTGTTATTAATCCTGCTTTATGTTGACTTTCTAGCCTTTAGTCCTGTGAGGGGT
>NZ_AQVC01000073.1 GCF_000372405.1 Porphyromonas somerae DSM 23386
ATAACGGGCATAAAACCACGCTGACGTGTCCGAGGAACTCGTAACTCAAGCATATTACCACTCGCAAAAATACGACGACCTCGGTAGCCATTACTGACATCTCCAGTATCTTCCTTGTAAAGTTCGCGTTCCCCTTCCATCACGATCTCTACAACCAGCTCCATCAATCCCTTAACTCCTTGCCCTTCAATTATAAAGTTTGAAAGAATTTCCTTAACTTGCACTCGTGTAAGTCTCATACTAATGTCTATCAATTTTGTTATTAATTCACAACTTCACAAAGATAGCATTATTGGGGCTTACACACATTTTAGGGACAGTATCCAAAAACTACCCCAAAATATACTCTAGGGGTCAAACTTGGGTTTAGAGTGACTATTATCATTGATTGTAGATGCGCTTCACTGTCGAGTATGTCATAAAAATAGGGTGAGCCAAAAACTTGGCTCACCCTATTGCTTCTAGTAAGTCTTCAATACGCTTACTTCACTTCTTCAAAGTCGGCATCAGTGACATGGTCATCGCCCTTAGTGCCTTGGTCAGAGGCACCACCTTGAGCTCCCATATCAGGGCCTGGCTGTGCTCCCGCATCGGCACCAGCATTGGCGTACATCTCCTGGCTCATCTGTTGCATAATCGCATTGAGTCCCGAAAGAGCAGAGTCAATAGCTGCCACATCTTGAGCCTTGTGAGCCTCCTTCAGCTTTTCTAGCTCTGCCTCTATCTGGCTCTTCTTATCAGCTGGCATCTTATCGCCAATCTCCTTCAGCTGCTTCTCAGTCTGGAAGATCACGCTATCAGCCTCATTGATCTTATCCACACGCTCACGCTCTTTCTTATCGGCCTCAGCATTGGCCTCTGCCTCTGCCTTCATACGCTCGATATCAGCATCGCTCAGACCGCTCGAAGCCTCGATACGGATCTTCTGCTCCTTACCCGTTCCCTTGTCCTTAGCAGAAACATTCACGATACCATTGGCATCAATATCAAAGGTCACCTCAATCTGTGGTACCCCTCTCATCGCTGCTGGGATGCCATCGAGGTTGAACTTACCCAGGCTCTTATTATCCTTTGCCATTGGACGCTCACCCTGTAGCACGTGGATCTCCACGCTAGGCTGGTTATCGGCAGCAGTGGTAAAGATCTGCGACTTCTTGGTAGGGATAGTGGTATTAGCATCAATCAGCTTGGTCATCACACCACCCATCGTCTCGATACCGAGTGATAGAGGAGTCACATCAAGTAGCAATACATCCTTTACATCACCACTCAATACACCACCCTGAATAGCAGCACCTAGAGCTACCACCTCATCAGGATTCACACCCTTCGAAGGCTCGCGACCAAAGATCTTAGCCACCATCTCCTGTACCGCAGGGATACGGGTAGAACCACCTACTAGGATCACCTCATCGACATCGCTAGGTGCCAAGCCAGCATCCTTCAAGGCTTGTGCTACCGGACCACGACAAGCCTGGATGTATCGGTCACTAAGTTGCTCAAACTTAGCCCTTGAGAGGGTGCGAACCAAGTGCTTTGGTACGCCATCTACTGGCATAATATATGGCAGATTGATCTCGGTAGAAGTACTGCTTGAGAGCTCAATCTTAGCCTTCTCAGCCGCCTCCTTCAGACGCTGTAGTGCCATAGGATCCTTACGTAGGTCTACCCCTTCGTCGTTCTTAAACTCCTCAGCCAACCAATCAATGATTACGTGGTCAAAGTCGTCACCTCCGAGGTGAGTATCACCATTGGTGGAAAGCACCTCAAAGACACCATCACCAAGCTCTAGGATAGAGATATCAAAGGTACCGCCACCGAGGTCGAATACCGCAATCTTCATATCCTTATGGCTCTTATCTAGTCCGTAGGCAAGAGCAGCAGCAGTAGGCTCATTCACGATACGCTGTACCTTGAGCCCTGCGATCTCACCCGCCTCCTTAGTAGCTTGGCGCTGAGCATCGCTAAAGTATGCTGGCACGGTGATCACCGCATCCGTCACCTCTGCACCGAGATAATCCTCGGCCGTCTTCTTCATCTTCTGCAGAATGATAGCCGAAATCTCCTGTGGAGTGTAGTGACGACCATCAATATCTACACGTGGGGTGTCATTCTCCCCCTCTACCAACTTATAAGGTAGGCGGTGTGCCTCATCCTTCACGGCAGAGTAACGCTCACCCATAAATCTCTTAATAGAGTAAACGGTATGCTGTGGATTGGTAATGGCCTGACGCTTTGCAGGGTCACCCACTTTACGCTCGCCATTCTCCACAAAAGCCACCACACTAGGGGTGGTACGCTTGCCCTCGCTATTAGCAATAACCACTGGCTCATTGCCTTCGAGGACGGCCACTACTGAATTAGTAGTTCCTAAGTCTATTCCTATTATCTTTCCCATAATCTTAATCAGTATTTTATTTAATTATTTCTGACAAGATAAGAGCAACCTATGTGCCAACCCTCCCAAAGTGCCAAATCTGTCACCCAAGACTGACATAAAAAGAGAATATTGCACAGCAATCGATCACACACATCGGACAATTCAGAGAGGTCAAACCCATGACCCCCGCTCATTGGTCCGACCTGTCTGACTCGTCCGACCTGTCCGATAAGGCACCCCTCAAAAAGAAAGGACCCCAGTAGAGAGGTCCTTTCTTCAAATGGTCGCCTTGGTATAGCGGCCGATTATTGGTAGAGGTATCGCTTGATACTCTGCTTAGGGGTCTTTTCAAACTCCCCATCAATCATCTCCATAGCAGCGATCTGTGCGTAGCTAGCGATCTGAGTATTGACCTGCTTTCGCTGATCATCCAAAATCGCTTTTATCGCCTCTTCAGTAGCATGCCCATCCTTTTCCAGCGCTGCTCTATCTACCGACAGTAGCGCCACTAGTCGCTTGTCACGTTGCACCAATATAGCATCATTCACATAGAGGAGCATAGCCAGCTTCGCTTCAATCTCCTCCGGGTAGATGTTCTGACCGTTGGAACCGAGTAGCATTGCCTTAGAGCGGCCGCGGAGGAATATTGTATCCTTCTCTATATAACCTAGGTCGCCAGTCCGCATCCAGCCATCCTCTGTAAAGAGATCGGCCGTCGCCTGCGGGTTTTTGTAGTAACCGAGGCAGACATTCTCGCCCCTTACCTGCACCTCGCCTACCATTTTGCCCTCAATAGATTGGGCTCCATCAATACGCACTTCCTCTATCTTATGGAGAATACGCCCTGCGGAGTGTTGTAAAAACTGTCGGTTCCCCGTATACGAGATGATAGGGGAGCACTCCGTCATGCCATAGCCGACCGTGATGGGGAAGCCGATCTTCATCAAAAACGCCTCCACCTCCGGATTGAGTGCAGCCCCACCGATAATCACCTCATTTACATTGCCCCCAAAGGTATCAATCAGGGTTTTGCGTATCTTCTTATGCACCACCCCCTTCACGATGGGTAGCTTCAAGGCCAGTGAGAGCCATTTATCTTTCAGCTTCTTAGCGAGGACATTCTTATAGATCTTTTCTAGAATTAGCGGTACCGAAATCACCAGCTTTGGGCGAATATCCTGAAGAGCTTTCAAGAGAATACGTGGCGTAGGCTTCGAGCCAAGGATATAGACATGCGTACCCTGTGCCTGTGGCAAAAGGAAGTTGAAAGCACAGCTATAGGCGTGGGCATTGGGAAGAAAGCAGAGCAAGTCGTCGCCACGGAATTGAAGCTTGGCATCTTGCCCAAATTGCACATTGGCAATCAAGTTATTCGCCGTCGCCATTACCCCTTTGCTAAAGCCAGAAGTACCCGAGGTGTAGCTGATCAAGACCATTTCGTCATTGCCGATCTCAGGGTACTTCACATCCTCCCGTGTGAAGCCATCGGGATACTTGGCACTGAACAGCGATGCCACATCCGTACTCTTTGCCAACTCCGTACGTGAAAGCTCAGCTATCGTCTGTAGATCCTTAATCCTAAAGGCCCCCCTTACCTCCGGAAGTGTCTCAAGGCTCAGTAACCGCTCATGCTCCTTACCCACAAAGAGTAGCTGGCTATCACTGTGCGCTATGATATGAAGGATGTCATCCTGATGAAACTCTGGCAAAATAGGAACCACCACCGCCCCATAGGTGACAACGCCCATCCACGTCATACACCACTCGGCACAGTCCTTACCTATAAGAGCCACTTTGTCGCCCCGTTTTATCTCGTTATGCTCCAAAATCAGATGCACACGTGCCACCCACTGGGCCACTTGTGCAAAACTATAGGTAACCCCCTCTTCATAATTGGAAAAAGCGGGAAGCACCCAATACTCTTTATACTTTTCCTCGTAGAGCTTAATAAAGTTCTGCTGTATCATAATTCTATAATCTATGGCGCATATATTCTAAATCTGTGCAAAGGTAGATATATCTTCAGAGAGAAACAAGAGAAGCCAGAGTTGATCTCACCAATTATAGAGCTAGCTATTGGCAACGAATAGTGACGCTTCCCGTAATCAGGATCTCATATTACCCATATAGCATCGACACAAATACCTGATATACAATTAGGAGACGGTTGCACGAAGACGCCCCACTTTGTGCAACTGTCACTTTCGTAACTTTTTTATAGGTACCTTTGCTAAAGACAGCTATTCATTTAATAGAATAAGTATTATGGAAAAGAAATTGTACAGAAGCAGTAACGACCGAATGGTCGGAGGCGTATGTGGAGGCATTGCAGAGTATTTTAATATCGACTCTTCGCTAGTACGTCTCTTATGGGTGCTCTTCTCCCTAATGGGAGGATCAGGCCTACTCGCCTACATCATTTGCCTTATTGTAATTCCAAGTAAGTAAGGAGCTCGATTAAGGGGGTAGAGAAGCCCCCCTAGGTAAAGTAATCCTGGGGGATCACCTTACAATCCCCTGGCCATTGGCCTAAGAGCCGTGACTAGGGGTAGGGGTTAGTCTGTCCTCTCCGGTTTTATTCAATCTCTTGTGAGTCGGATCATCTTATTCAGGACAAAAAAAAGGTATCTCTAAGCACCTCCTTAAACCTTCCACCTATGAGGAGACTGTTGCACGAAGGCGATCTGCTGCGTTGCTTTCGGAATTCGGGCCTCGGTCACGTACGTAAGTACGCTCCCTTCGTCCTCATCCTCAGCG
>NZ_AQVC01000074.1 GCF_000372405.1 Porphyromonas somerae DSM 23386
TTTACAGCGATGGTATGTAGAACAGATGTGCGATGGGTAGGAGAAGGCTGATAGACAGGCAAGACAAGCACATGACCACTTTAAGACAATGGCATCTTAAGATGGCAATAGGAGTGCCAAAAGACGTAGGATTTACACAAAACAACGCAATGAATACATCATAAAGAGATAAATAGAGAATACGCAGACCTCTACATAAAGCCTTTAGTCTGCTAAAAAAGTCGGGACACAAGAAAAAACAATCAATAAGTACCCGACTAAAGCAATAAAAACTCAGCCTGCGGAATTGAGGTCGAATGTGCAACAGTCTCTATTTAGAATTTTATGGATAAATTTGCACATCCAAATAAGAGATACAATGAAAACTAATTAACTATTGATGGAGATAACACTCTGCTATATGATAAAAAGATCACCCCAATGATCCTGCCGTTTGAGGTAAGCCACGTAATTGCAATATGCTCTTATAACCTCGCTACGTTTTGATTAGATAGGTAGAGTTGTCCCGATCAAAAAGTTCTGGGATCATCATCCTGAAATCCTATTCCACACTTCACCTTTCCCATTGTTCAGCCGATTGGCTTTTCACTCTATAGTATGCAAAAGAGAACGTTTAAACATTACTCATAATTATTCTTTATGATGCCTTATGGTAAAACATTTATTATCACAATGCTGTAAGCTTTTAGCACTTGTGCTAACCTTGTCAATAGCAGCTTCCTTGCATGCACATGCACAAAATAGTAGCACAGCACAGACCGTCAGAACACCTGAAGGTGCGATACGATGCAAAGTCTTATTCTCAGACCACACACCAGCTGTCGGCGCTACCGTTTATCTCAATGGCAAGCCCGTAGCAGTGACGGGGGAAGATGGAAGCTGTTTCGTAAGGATTACAAAATCTGAAAAAACAATAGAGATTGGAACATCCTATGTAGGAATGTCGCCCGAAAAGCGAACCTATCATGGGGAAAGACAAATGACCTTCATTCTACAGACCGATAATGCCGAACTAAGCGAGGTGGTCGTGACTGGCTACCAGACTGTAAATAAGAGGCAATGGACTGGCTCTGTGGTCACTATTAAAGGTGCTGAAATAGCCTTCCCTGGTATAACCACGCTGGACAAAGGATTGGAAGGATTGGTACCTGAGATGTTGGTGATACCCACGGCGGGTGATGTAGGAATGACTCCTCGCTTACGTATTAGAGGAACCAGCACGATTCTTGGTGTTCGTGAACCTCTTTGGGTAGTAGATGGTGTGGTGGTGCGTGATCCAGTCACTATCCCAGCTGAAGACATTAACGACCCAGACTTTGTCAATCGGGTTGGTAATGCCATAGCGGGGATCAATCCTGCTGATATTGAACGAATTGACGTATTAAAGGATGCAGCGTCAACAGCACTATATGGAGCACAAGCCGCCAATGGCGTCATCGTAGTAACTACTAAAAAAGGAGGGTACGGCAGACTTAGCATCAATTACGCTGGCGGGATAGGTCTGGCCGTTCGTCCTCGCTACACGGATAAAAATATTGACTTAATGAATTCCCAAGAGCGTGTCCTTTTTTCTCGTCAGCTAGTAGAGTCCGGATATTATTTCCCCTCTAATATGTATCAAGTAGGATACGAACATCTAGTGCAAAAGCTCTACAATAAGGAGATCAGCTTTGATGAGTTTGAAAATCGCGTGAATAAAATCTCGTCACTCAACACAGATTGGTTTGACCTATTGATGCGCGATGCGTTATCCACCGATCAGCACCTCTCTATTTCGGGAACTTCGGGTAATCTCAATTATTATGCCTCATTAGGTCACAGTTTGAGTAATGGAGTGGTGAGAAATAATCAGACCCAACGCACGACTGCGTACCTCAAAGTGATAGCCGATCTGAGTGTGCGTAGCCAACTAACAGTATGGCTGCGGACGGCATTAGAAAACCGTGCCTACAATGCCTCCTCTATCAACCCCGTGGACTATGCTTACAACACATCGCGTACGATTCCCACCCATGAGGAAGATGGCAGTTATTCATTCTACAAGCGTGGTGATGATGATTACTACAACTATAGATTTAACATCCTGAACGAGTTGGAGCACAGTGGGTACAGACAGGATCATTTTGACACCTCTGTCAATGCCGCTTATGATTTGAAACTGACCAATGATCTTTCTCTGTCGGCACTAATGACCCTTGCCACCTCAAACACCAATGGCGAAGAGCATCATGATGACCAAACTTATTACGTTGCAAACCTGAGGTGGACAGATTATGGAAGGGAATTCAGTAAAGTAGCCTTGGAACATAGTGAACTCCCCTATGGTGGTGAATTAAACCATTTCCAAGAACGCTTTCGCTCTCTTTCTGGCCGTTTGATGGTCAACTATACCCATACTTTTGAGAATGAGGATGTACTAGCTTTTCATATCGGCTCTTCACTAGAGAGCACACACACTAAAGGCATGAGACAGTTGCAACGAGGATACTTTCGCGATTATGGCGAGAAGTTCGTAGCGCCTGAGGATCTTGATAAATTTCCTGCATACAAGGCTTGGCTGATAAGTGAAGCTGCACAGCCCAAACGCATGGATGACCTTCTCAATCAAGGATCACTATTCGCCACTTTTTCTTACTCATTTCATAATAGACTCACTCTAGGGATAAATGGTCGTACCGATGCATCCAATCGTTTTGGCTCCCAAAGTAATCGCAAACTATTACCCGTATGGTCACTCTCTGGCAGCTATGATTTCTCAACTCTTCTACCAGAAAACTCGTGGCTAGACTACCTCTACCTGCGCACTTCATATGGCACTCAAGGAAATATGCTACGTGATCAATCTCCAGTGCCCATAATTCAGAAACTAAGTACCGACCCTTACTACAATGAGAAACTTGCTATTTTGGCACGCTACCCCAATCCTGATCTAAGGTGGGAAAAGACACATTCCTTCAGTGCTGAACTAGACTTTTCGGCATGTGATCGAAAGATTGCTGCCACCCTATCTTATTACAACAAATACACAAGCGATGCCTATATGAATTTAGATATTGATTTAGTCAACGGCATTCCCTCTTATGTAGTAAATAGTGGTGACCTTCGCAACCAAGGATTCAGCTGTGCCTTATCTGTACAGCCAGTGCACACGAAAAACGTCACATGGCGTATCTCCACGTCATTCTCCAAAAGTTTCAACCGCCTAGATAGCAAGCCCGAGTATGAGCGTTTCTCGGCAAAGGACTTCCTTCATGGGCGAGCCTTAGTCAAGGGTGAGGCTTTGGGTACTTTCTACACCTATCGCTTTAAAGGACTCAATCCAGAGGACGGAGGCCCACTCTTCTACGATGGAGAAGAACGTATGGAGGATTTCTTCGGAAAGAGTAATTACGAGGTCTACCAGCAAGTGCTAACTAAATCAGGAACACGACTTCCCTCCATGTTCGGAAGTTTTCGTAACCTCATAACTTGGGGAAATGTCACTCTCCGCTTTAACCTCTCGTACAGTTTAGGAGCTAAGACTCGTCTCTTCAAACCTTATCGAAACGCTAAAAACTTCCTACCAGAAATGAACGTAAATAGGATGTTTTTGGATCGCTGGATGGCTCCAGGTGATGAACTGCACACCAACGTTCCCGCCGTAATAGACCAAATGGTCCCCGCCGTTTCAGCGAAGTACAACCGCCACTACTCACGTAGGCAATCCAAGAATATGCCAGTCATAGCAGAAAACTCATGGGAGATGTACAATTATGCTGATATCCGTGTTGTTTCTGCTGATTACCTGAAGTGTACAAATCTCAGCCTCAGCTACAGAATACCTGAGAATTGGCTCAAGCGTTTCCACATTGAGAATGCTACACTCACACTATCTACAAACAATTTATTTATAATAGCACGTCCAGAATTAAAGGGTCAAACCCCTGTACAAGGAGGATTCACAGAAGTCAACCTATCTGAGCGTCCACAATATAATCTACAATTTAACTTCACCTTATAGACTTGCAACCTATGAAACGAATAGCACACAATATATTGATCATTGCCATTACACTATCGACCCTTGGGATCGTCACTATGACTTCCTGTAGTGGCTTTCTCAACGAACGTTCAAAGATACTATCCCTAAAAAGTGTGTAAGCCCCAATAATGCTATCTTTGTAAAATGACAATTAACAACAAAATTGATAGACATTAGTATGAGACTTACACGAGTGCAAGTTAAGGAAATTCTTTCAAACTTTATAATTGAAGGGCAAGGAGTTAAGGGGTTGATGGAGCTAGTTGTAGAGATCGTGATGGAAGAGGAACGCGAACTTTACAAGGAAGATACTGGAGATGTTAGTAATGGCTACCGAGGTCGTCGTATTTTTGCGAGTGGCAATATGCTTGAGTTGCGAGTTCCTCGGACACGTCAGCGTGGTTTTATGCCCGTTATCCTAGGGGTGTTAAAAGAGCAGGAAAAAGAGATGGGAGAGGTTGCGAGCTTCCTCTATAGCTGTGGTAATACGATGAAGGATATCTCAGGTGTTTTTGAGCGTTTGTATGGCAAAAGTTATAGCACGAGCCAAGTAAATCGTCTTGCTCTCTCCACCCAGAAGGCTGTCCTAGAATGGCGTAAAAGGGCGCTTCCAAGTGAGCTGGAAGCACTTATGATTGACGCAACATACCTCCCAGTAAGGCGAGGAGATAGCGTTAGCAAGGAGGCATTCTTTGTTGTAATGAGCTTGGATGCAGACGGTCGTAGAGANATCGTTGGAGTGTACAACAACCCCACGGAAGGAAGTGGTATTTGGAATGCTTTCTTTGATGATCTAAAGTCACGTGGACTAGAGAAGGTTGGTCTTATTGTCTCCGA
>NZ_AQVC01000075.1 GCF_000372405.1 Porphyromonas somerae DSM 23386
GCCGTAATGCATTTAGCTGAGCAGTACTAATTACCCGTAAACTTTAGGCCGAAGTGTAGTGTTGTGTAATTACAGTACGCATGAATAGGTTACTAAATGTTGTACGCTTNATATATTGAGTAAGATAGAGAGAATTGAGATATACATTCGAGATGTCATCTCAGAGTTTCTAAGAGCTATTGATAGTAGATAGCTATAATATTTGCCAGTATGTCACGATATAATTAGGTGACTATAGCACTAGGGATCCACCTCTTACCATTCCGAACAGAGAAGTTAAGCCTAGTCACGCCGATGGTACTTTTAACAAGGGAGAGTAGGTAGTCGCCATTTTACAGAGAGAGACACTTTAGGAAGTTTTTCCTAGAGTGTCTCTCTTCTTTATTGTGCGCTGTACAGCGACATTCATCTCCACCGCCGCTTCTGTAGCAAATCTCGGACGAGTCGGACAGATCGGACGAGTCGGACAGATCTGACAAGTCGGACAGGTCGGACGAGTCGGACAGATCGGACGAGTCGGACAGATCGGACAGATCGGACAGGTCGGAGAAGTCGGGCAGGTGGGCAACTGCTGACCAATGCGATGAAGAGCACCTAAGTATTAAGTTAGCTTTCTCTGGGGCTCTCTAGGGAGCAAGGTAGGTGTGGCTCTTTGGTATCTTTGTGCTTGTTGATTGCATATTTATTGCGTTTGTGGGGGTGACTTGTGCATTCCTTTTTAGTTTCTTCCTTGGGGTTGTGAGAACTATCCTTTCGGCTTCATCGTCATTTTTTATCATTTCCAAAATACTATTTATTTCATATCTATAGTCAATTGTGATTGTGTTTCAGTTCGCATTCATTTATTTTTGCTATAGGTATGTTGTTTTTATATTCTTATATATTGGAATTATTTGTAGTATTATGGATTTCATGGTCATTCTTTCTGATAGCTAGATGTTATTTGGTATCTTTGCTTATAATTTACCATAATAGTAGTAAGTAAGAGATGATTCAACTAAGTGATCTAGCGATACAATTTGGGGGGCGTACCCTTTTTCAAGATGTAAATATGCAGTTTTTGCCAGGCAATTGCTATGGCATTATTGGCGCTAATGGAGCGGGAAAGTCTACGCTTCTTCGTATTATCAGTGGGGAGTTGGACCCTACTAAAGGGATGGTGTCGATGGCTCCTGGTGAGCGTCTTTCAGTATTAAGTCAGGATCACTTTGCTTTTGACCACCTTTCGGTGATGGATACGGTGCTCACGGGGCATACAGTACTTTGGGATATTATGCAGGAGAAGGATGCTCTCTATGCAAAGCCCGACTTTAGTGATGAGGATGGTATCCGTGCGGCAGAGCTGGAGGAGAAGTTTGCTGAGATGGAGGGGTGGAATGCCGAGAGTGATGCGGCACAGCTGCTCTCGGGCCTGGGCATAAAGGAGGCTTTTCACTATCAGATGATGGGTGACCTGAGCAATAAACAGAAGGTGCGGGTGCTACTGGCAAGAGCACTCTTCGGTAAGCCTGATAATCTGCTATTGGACGAGCCTACCAACGACTTGGACCTGGATACGGTGCAGTGGCTAGAGAACTATCTGGCAGATTTTGAGAATACGGTACTGGTAGTAAGCCACGACCGTCACTTCCTCGACTCTGTATGTACGCATACGGTGGATATCGACTACGGCAAGGTGCAGCAGTTTAGTGGTAACTATAGCTTCTGGTACCAAAGTAGTCAGCTTGCCCTTAGGCAGCAGCAACAGCAGAATAAGAAGGCGGAGGAGAAGAAGAAGGAGTTGGAGGAGTTTATCCGTCGATTTAGTGCCAATGTGGCGAAGAGTAAGCAGACCACTAGCCGTAAGAAGATGCTGGAGAAGCTCAATGTGGAGGAGATCAAGCCCTCTACTCGTCGCTACCCAGGTATCATCTTCACCCCTGAGCGTGAGGTGGGTAATAAGATATTGGAGGTGAAAGGGTTGACGGCCTATGCTGGTGGCGATGGTGAGGAGACGCTATTATTTAAGAATATCAACTTCAATATTGAGAAGGGGGATAAGGTGGTATTCCTCTCGCACGACCCTAGAGCGATGACTGCTTTTTTCCAAATCATCAATGGCGAGGAGAAGCCAGCCGAGGGTACATTTGAGTGGGGGCAAACGGTAACGACTGCCTACTTGCCTTTGGATAATAGTGCCTACTTCAATACGGATTACGACCTGATTGAGTGGATTTCGCAGTTTGCACAAGATACCAATGAGGTCTTTCTAAAGGGGTACCTCGGACGAATGCTCTTCAATGGAGATGAGCTGAAGAAGAAGGCGAGTGTGCTATCAGGAGGAGAGAAGATGCGTGTGATGATCGCTCGAATGATGCTACAAGATGCCAATGTGCTGGTCCTCGATACGCCTACTAACCACTTGGACCTTGAGAGTATCCAGGCTTTTAACAATACGCTGATTAACTATCCTAGCATCGTGCTATTCAGTAGTCACGACCACGAGTTTATCAATACAGTGGCTAATCGTGTGATTGAGTTAGGTCCTAATGGTATCATTGATAAGATGATGAGCTATGACGACTATATCACCGACCCAATAGTCGCTGAACAGAAAAAGAAAATATGCGGCGAGTAGCTGAATAATAAAGTCTAGTAGTTATGTATAAAGTAGGGATTGTAGGGAGTGAAGGTTATGCGGTGGGGGAGCTATATAACCTATTGGTACACCACCCAGATGTACACCTAGAGATGATCTATGCTCCCCAACGTGCGGGAATGAGTGTGGCGGAGCTATTCAATGACCTCAACTCTATGCGTACACTCAATTTTACTGATGAGCTACAGTTGGAGGGACTGGATGTGCTTTTCTTGTGCCTACAATCTGCAGCGAGTACCCGAGAGTTTTTGCAACGCTTTGAGATGCCTGAAGGGATGAAGGTGATTGACTTCTCCCAAGAGTATCGCCATACCGACCCTGAGGAGACGGGCTTTGTATATGGGCTGCCAGAGGCCAATCGTAGAGCACTTACCAAAGCTACCAAGGCTTCGGTGCCGGGGGCGTTTGCATCGGCTATTCAGACGCCTCTGATCCCGCTAGCAAAGCACTTGCTACTCAATAGCGATATCCACGTTACTTCTGTGGCTGGAAAAACGGAAGCACTCGCTCGTCCGCGTGTAATCTCTGGCATCACTTATGATATGCTCTTTGATAACTTCCACGTACTACAACCATTAGAGCATCGGCATATTGGCGAGATTGAGCGGACGCTACGTAATATCCAGAATAGCTTTGATTCAGAGATTGTCTTTATCCCTATGCGGGGAGACTTTAATAGGGGAATCTATACGACACTCTACCTTGACTGTCCTCTTGATATTGAGAGTGTGCGAGCAATCTACGAGGAATATTTTGATGATCACTCCTTTGTGCATATCGTAGATTCTTACCCCGATGTGCGTGATACGGTTAATACCAATGAGATGCATATCCATCTCTCAAAGCACGGTGATCGGCTCCTGATTGTCAGTACTATGGACAACCTGATGAAGGGAGCTGCTGGCACGGCAATTCACATTATGAATCTGATGCTGGGACTGGTGGAGAGTACAGGTCTTAATATCAAGCCTTTAATATTCTAGTGAGTTATGGAGAAGAGTTTTAATCATAAGCAAAAGGCCACTCTGATAGGGGTCACTACTTTGGCAACTATATTGATGTTTTACTTTGGGTTTAACTTTCTCAAAGGCATCAATGTATTCGAACAGAATAATACCTATTATGCCACTTTCTCTAATCTCCAAGGCGTAGACCGCTCTACTTCGGTCTACCTCAATGGGTATAGAGTGGGTAATGTGCGGAGTATCAAGTTCGATTATAAGCACTTTAATGGCAATGTAGTGCAGCTCTCCCTTAATTCAGAACTGCAAATCCCCCTCAATACGGTGGCTGTTATCCGTGATAACCCATTGGCAGGTGGCTCTATTCATCTGATGACACCAGAGGAGACAACAGGTTATGTAGCCCATGGCGATACGTTAGTGGGTCAGTCGACGGTCGACTTCATGTCAAAGATATCGGATGAGTTATTGCCCAACCTTAATGCTGCCATTCTATCTATTGACAGCCTAAGTGGTAGTGTAAATGGGTTAATTAATAGTACGGAGGTTCAGGAGATTATGTCTCAACTCAATGCCTCTACCAAGGCGATTAGCTCAACTACTCGTCGGTTGGATGGTTTGATGTCGGGGACGGTGCCCAAGATACTTGATAGTGTAGAGGCATCGGCAGGCTCGGTGCGAAGTGTCACTGGTAAAATAGAGGAGGCCCATATTGAGCAAACCCTTGCCGACTTCTCTCGCGTGGTATCGGAGTTGAAAGCCGTCTCCGTGCAGCTTAATAGTAAAGAAGGCAGCCTCGGACTGCTCCTCAATGATCAGCAATTGTACCAGAAGCTTGATTCCGCAGTATTGTCGGCCGATAGCTTGCTCCAAGATATTAAGGCCAATCCAAAGCGGTACGTCCGCTTCTCCCTGTTTTAATATAGAGCTTTACACATAAAATATAAATAGAGCAGATGGGTTGTATGACCCATCTGCTCTATTTGTAGTATGACGGGCATGTCATACATCTGTGGTGAAAGTCCACTCGGGGCGTAGTTGCCAACGAACCCCATAGCGACTTGCAAGTTTCAAGGGGTGACCCTTGGGAGAGAAGAAGCAATAGCGAATTCGTGGCCTGACGAACAGAAACCTAATACTAAGGCGTATCAAGCGGACAAGCTGGCTACAGGCAGTGAAGTTCCAAAAGGCAACCGTAACCTTGATGCGTAAATTAGGCAGGTAAACGATGAAAGATGTATGGCTTATCCCGTGAGGCCTCGGCAGTCCTATAGGATAGTAA
>NZ_AQVC01000076.1 GCF_000372405.1 Porphyromonas somerae DSM 23386
CCTCATCCTCAGCGCCTTGCATCTCATCCTTCGTGCAAAGTCTCAGCACATTTGAAGCAAATGTGCGAGAATGGCACTTTGTGCAACATTCTCAATAGGGTCATTAACTTCAAATGCGTAGCCCTGCGAATCAGGATTATGAGACAAAAAATAGCAATCTCTCCTTAATACCCCTCCCAATTGCTCGGAATTGACTAATTTTGTATCGTATTCTGTTTGATAATGATATGAATAAAGATAGTATTCGGACCGTCCAACTGGTCCTCACCCCGCTTCTACTCCTCATAGGGATGCTCTATGGGTGTGCCAATCGTGTGGCTCCCGATGGAGGCCCATACGATGTTACGCCGCCAAAACTAGTCGGTGCGAAGCCCGAGGATAAGGCGCTCAATGTGACTAAAAAGAAGGTGGTGCTTACCTTTGACGAGTATGTTCAGATAAAGGACGTCTCTACCAAGGTAATCATCTCACCACCACAGCTCCAGCAACCAAAGATTATGGCGGTTGGAAAGCGGGTCACCGTTGCCTTGGAAGACGATTTAATACCCAATACCACCTACACCATTGACTTTACCGATGCCATTGTGGATAATAACGAAGGGAATCCTCTTGAAAACTTTTCTTACGCCTTTAGTACTGGCAATGAAATTGATACCATGGAGATCTCGGGTAAGGTACTCAATATCCGTAACCATGAGCCGATGCAAGGCCTATTGGTCGGAATACAGCCAGATAGTGCTGGTTGGAATGCCTTTACAGATACCACTCTTCTCCGCATGAGTCGCACGGGCGATAGAGCACAGTTTGTGATGCGAAATATCAAAGAGGGCAAGTATCGGGTCTACGCACTCAAGGAGAGCGATGGCAACTACCGACACGATATGCCTACGGAGGGGATTGCTTTCCTTGATAGCCTCATCACCACTACCAGTATGGCAAGCACACGGCAAGATACTCTTTGGGTGGATAGCCTCACGATTGATACCATTAAGACAGTACCCTACACCCGCTATCTGCCTGATGACTTGGTGCTCATGTACTACGAGCCACAGACACCACGGCGATATATCAGCAAGCGTGAGCGTCCCGATTCAATGCAGATAAAGCTCACTTTCAACCTGCTTCCAAAGGAGGGGATTGAGGTCAAGGCCTTGGAGCTAAAAGACTCCCTACTCAGGGAGGTAGAGGGCACTCCGCCTATTTACGATCTCAATCAGGAGAAGCACGAGGCCACTGCCTTCTTCACCGACCCACACTGGAAAGGAATTAATCAGTTTGTAGTTAGTTACCAATCGGTAGATAGTCTCAACTTGCCTACTCAGGTGAGCGATACCCTAAAACTGAATCTCCCTAAACCGCCAAAAAAAGAGACTAAAGAGGAAAAGGAGGAGACGAAAGAAAAGGACAAAAAGTCTAAGCTGACCATCAGGATAGAACACAAGGGCGATGGAGGGGTCAACGACTCCATACTCTTCCACACCTCACTGCCTATTGATACTACTGCCTTTAAGGCCTTTGAGCTATTCAATGCCAATGACAGTATCCTTAAGCCTCTGCCTATAGACTCTATCTGGATGCTTCCCGACCGAGCTACTAGCGGTATGATTAAGGCTCTCTTGCAATACAATACTTCGTACGAGCTCTACGTGGATAGTGCTAAGTTTGTTGATGTCTATGGACATCACCTTGCCGAGACTGCCGTTGATGCTTTCAAGACACAGCCCAAGGAGGAGTTTGCACAGCTCACTATTGATATTTCGGGCGTTGAGGGTCCCTTTATTGGCGAGCTATTAAGCACAGATGATAAGCCTATTCGCACCATTGTCACCGACCAGCCGAAGATACTATTTTCCGACCTAAAGCCACAGAAGTATGCCTTCCGACTGATCATTGATAGCAATGGCAATGGACAGTGGGATCCAGGTAGCTACCGCGATAGCATTCAGCCCGAGCAGGTCTACTATATGCCTAAGATATTGGAGGTGATGAAGAATTGGAAGGTAACCGAAACCTTTTCTCCACTTACTACACCTATAGACCAGCAAAAGCCAAAGGAGATGATCAAAAATAAACCGAAGGCAACAGAGCGGAAAGACCGCAACAAAGAGCGTGAAGAAGAACTGAAAAAGCGAAGAAGTGGCGCAGGCGACCAAGGCAATATGAACTCAATGGGTGGCATGGGCGGACTAGGTGGACTAGGCGGCATGATGCCAGCTGGTAGTCAGTACTAGCCACGTGTCGTGCAACCTTTATAAAAGAGGCGGAAGTGCACCTAGGTGTTCTCCCGCCTCTTCACGTATGTGACCGAGCCCGAATTCCGAAAGCAACGTAGCAGATTGCCTTCGTGCAACAGTCTCAGTTATAGACGCTCCACGCTCTTGACCCCGCTCACCTCTCGCACTGTTTTGAGGAGAGTATTCACCTGAGAAGGATTATGGAGGTGCAGATTAAGCAGAGCTTGAAAGAGTCCATCGGCCGACTTAATGCTGTAGTCTCGGAGAGTCACTCCCTCTACCGTTGCTACTTGATTGACCACCGAATGCACAATGCTCAGGTTGTCGTGCCCTACCACTCTCAGCACAATCTCCACTCCCTGCCTAGCATCTCCCTTCCAGCGCGCCTTGAGGATTCGATATCCGAAGCGATTAAACATATCTAGGGCATTGGGGCAGTCCATACGATGAATCTTTATTCCCGAGCGAGAGACAAAGGCAAAGATCCGGTCGCCATAAATCGGGTTACAGCACTTGGATAGCTGGTAATCGACGCCCGAGATGCCATTATCAATGGTCAGAATATTGTCATCCTCTTCCACTATCTTCTCAGCCTCTGTACGGGCAATGTATTTATCAGCTGATAAGGGACCCTCATCACTCCCTTGCGAAGGTGCCTCCTGAGCCTGCTTGTACTCATCAAGGAAAACATTGAGGTCTATCCGCCCTTCATTTACCTCGTGAAAGAATTCACTCGTCACCTTAAGCCCCTTTTTCTTCAAAAGGCGGACGAATAGTGCCTCATCATACTCCAGCTTGCGATTGCGCATACGTCGATGCATCTCCTCTTTGGTGATCGCGATGGCTCGCTCCGACTCCACTCGTAGAGCTTGGCGGATCTTGGAGCGTGCTTTACTGGTCACCACAAATCGGAGCCAATCGGCACTCGGTGTTTGGTTGGAGGAGGTATTGACCGAGACGGTATCGCCATTATTGAGGGGTTGCCGAATACTTACATTCCGCCCATTGACCTGGGCAGAGACCGTCTTCGCTCCTAACCCGCTATGGATAGCATAGGCGAAGTCGAGCACGGTTGCCCCCTTAGGGAGCTTCACCAAGTCTCCCTTAGGTGTAAAGACATAGATCTCCTCATCGTAGAGGTTCATCCTAAAGTTTTGGATCAGCTCCTCGGGGCTTGCCGACTTATTTTCCATCGCTTGCCGCACACTGGTCATAAAGTCATCTAGCCCCGTTTCACTCTTCACCCCCTTGTACCGCCAGTGAGCTGCCAGCCCCTTCTCAGCGATTTCATCCATACGCTCGGTGCGGATCTGCACCTCTACCCACTTCTGCTCTGGACCCATCACGGTGATATGGAGGCTCTCATACCCATTGCTCTTGGGTATGGAGAGCCAATCCTTTAGTCGCTTAGGATTGGGCTGAAACATATCGGTGATAATAGAGTAAGCTTTCCAGCATTGGCTCCGCTCTTCCTCAAGAGGAGCGTCAAGTATCACCCGGATGGCAAAGAGGTCGTAGATCGCTTCAAACTCTATCTTTTGCTTCACCAGTTTATTGCGGATCGATGAGATGGACTTTGTTCGTCCCTTAATAGAAAACTTCAAGCCCACCGCCTTCAGAGCCTTCTCTACAGGCTCTATAAACTTAGCGATATAGGCATCACGCGACCGCTTGGTCTCTGCTAGTTTATCTTTGATAAAGTTGTAGGTGCTTCTATCGGTGTACTTCAAGCACATATCCTCCATCTCACTCTTGATACTGTAAAGCCCCAGTCGGTGAGCCAAAGGTGCGAATAAAAAGGAGACCTCAATGCTGAGGTCGGCTTGTCCCTCGGCATCCAAATGTGGTTTCCTGAAAAAGGTTGACTCGGTTAATGTTACGTTGTTATTAATCCTGCTTTATGTTGACTTTCTAGCCTTTAGTCCTGTGAGGGG
>NZ_AQVC01000077.1 GCF_000372405.1 Porphyromonas somerae DSM 23386
GTCATAAGACAAGTTGTATGGTGAAGCATTACCTATTGTGGAAAAGGAATTAATGATATACTCATAATGGTGGTTGCGTACGACACCAAAATACCGCCATTATTCGAATGATAATAAGTTCTATGTGTAAGTTTAATCAATTTTTACGAGATAATGATTTCAACTAAACTTGAAATCATTGTTGATTTGATATTTTTTTCTAGTAATTGAAGTTTCTTATGGGCACTTGCATTATTTACTAATAAGGGCTTGCCAAATCAGTGATTGGCAAGCCCTTAAACTAATGATCGTGGAGTAAAGGGTTACTCGATACGGCGAGCACCGTCGGAGATAACCACGTTGTATACCTTAGGTTCGTGGCCAAACTTCTTGGCAAAGCGTTCCTTGGCAGTCTCTACAAAGAGGTCTTGAAGCTCTTCCTTTACTAAGTTGATGGTGCAACCACCGAAGCCACCACCCATCACTCTCGAGCCAGTTACTCCGCACTCCATGGCTATCTCATTGAGGTAGTTAAGCTCTTCGCAGCTCACCTCATAGAGTTGGCTCATACCTTTGTGCGTTTCGTACATCTTCTTGCCCACTGTCTCGTAATCGTCCTTCTCAAGGGCTTCCGAAACGTCCAGTACGCGTTGGATCTCCTCCACCACATACTCTGCACGCATATAATCTTCGTCCGATACCTTTCCCTTGTAGCTCTCAAGTAGCTCCATAGATACATCTCTTAGGAAGGTTACCTCGGGGTGATCCTTCAGGATTACCTCTACCACACGCTCGCAAGAGTGGCGGCGGTCGTTGTAGGCACTATCAGCAAGATTGTGCTTCACTACAGTATCGAGTAGCACCAACTTATACCCATCTGGGTGGAAAGGAAAGTACTTATACTCCATGCTGCGGCAGTCAAGACGCATCAGTGCCCCCTCCTTGCCGTGGATAGAGGCAAATTGATCCATGATGCCACACTTTACCCCTACGTAGTGGTGCTCGGTACGCTGACCCACTTTGGCAAGCTCCATCTTTTCGATCTTCTTCTCACCAAATAGTTCGTTGATTGCGGTAGCATAGCAACTTTCCAATGCTGCTGATGAAGACATTCCTGCCCCTAGAGGCACATCGCCAGAGAAGGCGGTGTTGAAGCCTTTTACCTCTACCCCTAGCTTCTCCATTTCTTTGCAAACGCCGTAAATGTACTTTGCCCAACTGGCGGTGGGGGCCTCGGTATCAGTGAGATCAAACTCTACATAGTCCTTGAGGTCAATGGCGTAGGCCCTTACCTTTTGGGTGCCATTGGGCTTGATCTCTGCCAAAATACCTTTCTCTACCGCTCCTGGAAATACAAAGCCTCCATTGTAATCGGTATGCTCACCGATCAGATTGATTCGCCCTGGGGCAAAGTAAATGTATCCTGTGGAGCCATCAAAGTGCTTGATAAAACGGCTCCTTACAAATTCTATATCTCTCATATATTCATTACATTTCAGTGGTGACCCCTGTATCTGTTTTCTTTACCTTGTGTCCGGAGATAGCGTAGTAAAGGATAAATAGCTCACCCAGTACTACAAAGAGCCAAGTGGGGTTCCAGCTTCCGATAGCAGACTTGAGGATTCCCTGAATTACTGGGAATAGAGCTCCACCGAAGCATCCCATCATCAGCACACCTGACGCCTTGGAGGTGTATCTGCCTAGACCATCGATAGCAAGTGCAAAGATAGCAGGCCACATGATGGAGTGGAAGATACCCACTCCGCAGAGGAACCAAGGTATCTTGGTGATCATTGCTAGCACAATCAGAAGGATGGCACCCGACGCTGCAACCAATAGTTGGAGCTGTGCACTCACCTTGTTGAGGAAGCTACTTGCAAATCGGCCAACCAATAGGCCACCCCAGTAGAGTGAAGCCATCAAGGCAGCATCCTTAAGGGCAAAGCCGAGGTCGCCCTGAGCAAATAGTACCACGTTGGCACCAACGCACACCTCTACTCCTACGTAGCAGAATAGAGCAATCAGACCTAGTTTGAGGTGACTAAAGCTCCAAACACTCTCTGGCAGATGCTCACTCTTGCCACCTCCACCTGCTACCTCTGGTAGGTGAATCTTGGTGAGTGAGAAGGCCAATGCTGCTACGAGCACTAGGAGAACTAGGAAGGGGATGTATAGGCTATTGAGGCTAATATCTAGCCCGTCCTTGCCACTAAAGATCACATAAGCTACAAAGATTGGCCCTAGTGTGGTCATCAATGAATTACCAGTACCTGCAATGCTCTGGCGCTGAACACCTGTAGTGCCTTTCACATCGCATGCAACGATGTAAGGATTGATCACCGCCTGTAGATAGGTGAGTGCCGTACCAGCCACAAAGGAGCCTAGTAGGAATACCCAGTAGGCCACTGGAATCACCATTCCCTTGGTGTAGAGTAGTCCATTGTACTCTCCATTCACCTCTTGGACTTGGAAGTTGCCAGTCAGAGCTGCTTGAGCCTGGGCTGCCTGAAGTGCGTCACCAGGAGCTATGCCCTCTTGCTTTGTGAGGTCTTCAATACCTCTTGCCTCATCAATAAATCCTTGGAATTTATTGATATCTACATTGTCAAATACCCATGCAGAGCTCATGTAGATTAGAAATGAGATGCAAAGGATGCTCAGCCCTAGTAGAAGGGCAGGCTTGTAGCCTTTCTTGCCAATATAATTGGCACTTGCTGGTCCCATCACTAGGTAAGCAAGGAAAAAGGCGAAGTTGAGAGAAGTCGCTAGTGTGTCGGCATTGGCGCCACCTAGCAGTAGGTAAGCAGCCTTCATAGGGGCTTGGAACTGCTGATTGAGATTGGTAATCAATCCCACCAATGCCATCAAAACTACCATGATGATAAAAGGCACCAGGTAGTTTTGCTGTGTCTGTTTAGTTGTTGTTGTCATTGGAATTAGTCTATTATTAAAGTATAAATATATTACTCGATGGTATTGAAGCTAAAGATAGTTTGGCTTCTAAAGGTCTCGCCTGACCGGAGTAGAGTAGAGGGGTACTCTGGCTTATTGGGACTATCGGGATAGTGTTGTGTCTCAAAGCAGACTGCTGAGCGTGCTGGGTATCTGCTGTCGCCCTTGCCACGCATATTTCCGCTCATCCAGTTGCCTGTATAGAGCTGCATTCCTGGTTGGTCGGTCTTAATCTTCATCTCTATGCCACTCTTAGGACTAGAGCAGACGGCACAAAGTCCCATTTCACCTAGCGGTTTATCTAGGATAAAGGTGTGGTCGTAACCCCTTGCCCAATTGAGCTGATCTATATCGGTATCTATCCGCTCACCAATAAGGTGCGGCTCTATAAAATCAAAAGGAGTGCCGGCTACCGCTTCAGGCTTTCCATAAGGAATAGCCGTCTCATCCGTTGGTAGGTACTCCTTTGCATTGATCAAGAGTGTGTGGTCGTGTACCGAAGGATCGCCCTCTCCAGAGAGGTTGAAGTAGGCGTGGTTGGTGAGGTTGAGCACCGTTGCCTTGTCGGTCGTTGCTTCGTACCTCAATTCCGCAGGCTGAGTTTTTATTGCTTTAGTCGGGTACTTATTGATTGTTTTTTCTTGTGTCCCGACTTTTTTAGCAGACTAAAGGCT
>NZ_AQVC01000078.1 GCF_000372405.1 Porphyromonas somerae DSM 23386
GGTCTGACCCCTCAACCGGGGTCAAGGAGGTGGTGAATATGCTCTTACACACAGGTCGTTCGGGGCTAACGCCCCTCCGACCTGTGCCTATTTAACACGGACCTCTACCGAGGTCCTTACACCATTATCATCAATAGATTGTATATCATCATTCGTACAATAGCCTTTTCTAATGCGTAACCCCTGTCTTGTGAGCCCAGTTTTTTTGTCTAGTTATATATAATGTGTACTTTTGCAAATCCAATAAATGTTGGGTATAAGAGTATTGAGAGAATAAAAAATTAGATAAAGATATGGCAAGTAACCTCGTGATAGTGGAGTCACCCGCTAAGTCAAAGACCATTAGCAAATTTCTAGGTAAGGACTACCAAGTCCTCTCTAGCTATGGGCATATCCGTGACCTTAAGACCAAAGGGATGGGTGTGGATATTGAGAATAACTTTGAACCGCAGTACGAGGTCTCTGAGGATAAGGAGCGAGTGGTTAAGGAGCTGAGAAGTGCTTCCAAAAAAGCTGAGAGAGTGTGGCTTGCAAGTGATGAGGACCGCGAAGGAGAGGCGATAGCATGGCACTTAGCCGAGGTGCTTGGATTGGATAAGAAGGCTAAGAATAGGATCGTATTTCACGAGATCACCAAGTCGGCAGTAGAGCACGCCCTCGAAAACCCTCGTGCTATTGATGAGCAGATGGTTGATGCTCAGCAAGCTCGCCGTGTACTGGATAGGATTGTAGGCTTCGAGCTGAGCCCAGTGCTTTGGCGCAAGATTCGTCCTCAGCTTTCGGCAGGTAGGGTGCAGTCGGTAGCTGTTCGGATTATTGTGGAGAGGGAGCGAGAGATTACCGCCTTTGAGCAAAAAAGCAACTTCCGGATACGGGGGTTGTTCATCACCACGAGCGGGGAGAAAGTGGTGGCAGAGGTGGCGAAGCGACCTGAGACAGAGGAAGAGGTAAGGGAAATCCTCAACGCCCTCATTGATGCCAACTACAGTGTGGGTAAGATAGAGGTGAAGCCGTCCAAGCGCAAGCCAGCAGCTCCCTTTACCACCTCTACCCTACAGCAGGAGGCTTCTAGGCGGTTGGGCTATCCAGTAGGTCTCACCATGCGACTAGCTCAGAGCCTATACGAAGCAGGGCACATTACTTATATGCGTACCGACTCAGTCAATCTCTCCGACTATGCCATTGCCACTAGTTGTGCCCTCGTAGAGCAAGCCTACGGAAAGGAGTATGTCAAGGCCCGTCGCTATAAAGTCAAGACCAAAGGTGCCCAAGAGGCGCACGAAGCGATTCGCCCCACAAATGTGGAGGTGGAAATTGCTGGAAAGAATAAGCAAGAGCGTGCCCTCTACGAGATGATCCGCAAGCGGACGCTTGCCTCACAGATGGCAGATGCTGAGCTGGAGAATACCACAGTACAGATATTGAGTGGCACTCCTACACAGTTCGAAGCCAAGGGTGAGACGGTCATCTTTGATGGCTTCCTCAAGGTGTACCTAGAGGGGCACGACGATGAAGATGCCGAGGAAGAGACTGGCCTTCTGCCACGCCTCCAAACTGGCGACCCCCTCTTGAGTGAGGAGGTGGTAGCACGCGAGCGCTTTGCACAACGACCCCCTCGCTACACGGAGGCATCGTTGGTAAAGCGATTGGAGGAGCTCGGGATTGGGCGTCCTTCTACCTACGCACCTACCATTCAGACTATCCAAAAGCGAGAGTATGTGGTGAAGAAGTCCATCGATGGCGAGTCTCGCAATTATGTAGAGCTCAAGCTAGAGAAGGGAAAGGTAGCCAAGCGTACCAAGAAGGAGGTCTATGGGGCAGACAAAAATAAACTCTTCCCCACCGACACAGGGCTGGTGGTCACCGACTTCCTCGTGGAGTACTTTCCCCAAGTATTGGACTACAACTTTACCGCACGGGTAGAGGAGGAGTTTGACGAGATCGCGGCAGGCAAAAAGAAATGGAATAGCGTCATTGCCACCTTCTACGACCTCTTCCACGATAATGTGGAGGGGGTGATGGCAGAGAAGAGCGACCACAAGGTGGGCGAACGCATCCTCGGTGAAGACCCCAAGACTGGAGAGCAAGTATCGGCTAAGATCGGGCGCTTTGGTCCGATGATACAGATCGGTATTGCCGACGAAGAGGGCAAAAAGCCGCGCTTCGCTTCCATCCCTACCAATCTCTCACTCGAGACCATTACCCTGGAGGAGGCGCTCAAACTATTCGACCTACCTCGTACGCTTGGTGAGTACGAGGGGGATAAAGTCGTCGCCAGCATTGGTCGGTTTGGCCCTTATGTCCGCTTTGGTAAGCTATTCGCTAGTATTCCAAAAGAGCTTTCGCCCTACGAGATCACCCTTGAGGAGGCAAAGCCGCTCATTGATGCCAAGAAGGAGCAGGAGCGTAATAAGTTCATCGCCTCCTTTGGCGAAGGCGATGAGGTGGTAGAGGTACTCAATGGTCGGTGGGGACCTTATCTTAAGTATCAAAAGAATAACTACAAGATCCCCAAGACGACGGATGCCAAAACACTCACAGAGGAGCAGGCACGCCAAATAATCGCCGAAACGGCGGCAAGTGGGGCTAAGAAGAAACGTAAAAAGAAATGATGAAAAAGAGATATATCCTACTCCTAGATAGCTCTACCGACTACTGCACAGTGGCTCTGGCAGAGGAGGGCGATACACCAATGATTATCGCTGAGGCTGAAGAGACCGACCGCTCAAGGCAGTCGGAGCGATTGGCAGTGATGGCACAGGAGGTGCTTTCACAGCTACCCCAAGGCAACGAGCTATCAGCTATCTGCGTCGCTGAGGGGCCTGGAAGCTACACTGGGCTTCGCATCGCGGCAGGATATGCCAAGGGTTTGGCTTTTGCCAAAGGGGTTCCCCTCCTTGCCATCTCTACCACTCAGCTCATTGCTCGTAGTTACCTCGCCCATGAGGTGGCATCTGAGGAGGCACTATTGATGCCGATGATCGATGCCCGACGTATGGAAGTTTACTCGGCACTTTATACCGCCAAAGGGGAGCCAGTATCCGATATCGCCGCATTGGTATTGACCGAAGAGGAGACGCAAGCCTCTATCACCGAGTTGGTAGAGCAGCACCCCGTAGTCTACTTCGGATCGGGTGCCGAGAAGGCGCAGGAGCTATTCCAGAGCCTACTACCGGGTAGTCGGTATGTAGTCAATATCTACCCCCACGCCAAGTATATGGCGAGCGATGCCTTTCGACTACTAGAGGCCGGAGAACACCTCGACGTCGCCTACTGGGAGCCCTTCTACCTCAAAGAGTACCAAGCCAAAAAGTCCCTCAATAAAGTACTCGCCCAGCTCCTCCCCAATAAATAAGCTAGCGAATGCTTTATCGGACAAGTCGGACAGGTCAGACAAGTCGGACAGATCGGACGGCACGTAGATAAGTGCTTGTGGTTTCCTGAAAAAGGTTGACTCGGTTAATGTTACGTTGTTATTAATCCTGCTTTATGTTGACTTTCTAGCCTTTAGTCCTGTGAGGGGT
>NZ_AQVC01000079.1 GCF_000372405.1 Porphyromonas somerae DSM 23386
TACGTGACCGAGTCCGAATCCCGAAAGCAACTTTATGTGCCTTGGCATCCTTACGGAAGCCTAGGCGCAGCAGATCGCCTTCGTGCAACAGTCTCTTGTGAGTGGTTGGATCAACGATATTTAGAGCTGGGTAAATAAAGCGGGGCGAGCAATGTGGATTGCTCGCCCCGCATGGTTAATGATATGGCTATTGGATTACTCAATGGTTACGAGTGTGTCGCCATCTTGTACGGTATCGCCCTTATTGATTTGGATAGAGCTGATGACACCATCGCGGTCGGCTTTGATCTCATTCTCCATCTTCATCGCCTCGAGCACCATGATCTTTTGGCCCTTCTTGACGCTAGCACCTACACTCACTAGGATGTCGATGATGACGCCTGGAAGTGGAGACTTGATAGGTGCACCCGATGCCTTGCCACCAGCTGCAGGAGCTGCCTTTGGTGCCTCTGCTGCGGGAGCTGGCTCCTCGGCCTTTGGTGCTACTGGAGTAGCTTTTGGTGCGGCCGCCTTTGGGGTAGCTGCTGCCCATGCCTCTTGGTCAATGTCGAAGGCTCTATCTAGCTCTACCTCGTAGCTATTGCCATTTACTCTCACCTCGGCTTTATCCTCTTTGATGCTTACCACGTCTACATGGTACTTCACGCCATTTATGGTATAGTCAAATGTCTTCATATTATATGTCTGTCTATTCTCGTATTCTCTTTACTCACGACGCTATCGGGCTTATCGTCTCTCTGGTAGCTGACGCATGGTCAGCTCCTTTGATGCCCATGCTGAATTGCGAAGCTTTGCATAGTCGATAGTGATGATATTGCTCTCTCTATCGTGCGGTGTCCCAAGTGTCTCATGGAGTGCTAAAGCAATCGCTGCGTACACGTCCTGCGAGGAGGGAAGTTTGATATTCATAATCTTTTCCTCTTTACTGGTGAAACTTCTTATAGTGGGATGTTATCGTGCTTCTTAGCAGGAAGGGTGAGCTTCTTATTCTGCAATTGCTTGAGGGCACGAATGATACGGAAGCGGGTGTTGCGTGGTTCAATGACGTCGTCAATATAGCCGTAAGAAGCTGCGTTGTATGGATTGGCAAATGCCTTGCGGTACTCTGCCTCCTTTTCAATCGCCTTAGCTGCTGGATCCTCAGCCTCTTTCACTTCCTTAGCAAATACCACCTCTACGGCACCGCTTGGGCCCATCACTGCGATCTCGGCTGTTGGCCAAGCGTAGTTGATATCGCCACGTAGGTGCTTAGAGCTCATCACGATGTAGGCACCACCGTACGCCTTACGTAGGATGCAGGTAACCTTTGGCACAGTGGCCTCACCAAATGCATAAAGTAGCTTAGCACCGTGGGTGATCACTGCGTTGTACTCCTGACCAGTACCTGGAAGGAATCCAGGAACGTCTACGAGGGTAACGAGTGGAATATTGAAGGCGTCGCAGAAACGTACGAAGCGGGCTGCCTTACGAGAGGCGTTCACGTCGAGTGAACCGGCCTTGCTCTTTGGCTGGTTGGCTACGATACCTACGCTCATGCCGCCCATACGTGCGAAACCACAGATGATATTATCGGCGAAGTCTTTGTGTACCTCTAGGAACTCTCTATTATCTACGATGGCTCCCAGTACCTCGTACATATCGTAGGCCTTATTGGGGTTATCAGGGATAATATCATTGAGAACGTCCTCCATACGATCGATAGGATCGGTGCACTCTACAAGCGGTGCGGTCTCCATATTATTGGAGGGGATAAAGCTGATCAACTTCTTGATGAGGTCGATACCCTCTAGCTCGGTAGCTACGGCGAACTGTGCTACACCACTCTTAGAAGCGTGAACAGAAGCACCACCTAGCTCCTCTTGGGTCACATCTTCGTGGGTAACGGTCTTCACCACCTTTGGTCCGGTAAGGAACATATAGGAAGCACCCTCTACCATGATGATGAAGTCGGTAAGGGCTGGTGAATAAACGGCACCTCCAGCACATGGACCAAAGATAGCTGAGATCTGTGGTACTACACCACTGGCAAGGATATTGCGCTCGAAGATCTCGGCATATCCTGAAAGTGCATTGACGCCCTCCTGGATACGGGCACCTCCTGAATCGTTGATGCCGATCACTGGAGCACCTACACGCATCGCCATATCTTGGATCTTGCAGATCTTGGCAGCGTGCATCTCACCTAGTGAGCCTGCAATGGCTGTGAAGTCTTGTGCAAAGACATAAACAAGACGGCCGTCAATGGTACCGCAACCTGTAACTACACCATCGCCGAGGACTTTCTTCTTGTCCATGCCGAAGTTGGTAGAGCGGAGCTCCACAAACATATCTATCTCCTCAAAGCTTCCCTCATCGAGTAGCTGGTCAATTCGCTCGCGGGCGGTCATCTTGCCCTTTGCGTGCTGCTTTTCGATTCTTGCTTCGCCACCACCGAGACGTGCCTTCTGGCGCATCTCGATCAGCTGCTGTAATTTATCTACTTGAGTACTCATATCTAATACTTCTATGTGATTTATTCTTCTCTGTAGCTACCGCTTGTTACTTCTCCTCTGGGTGGCAGCAAAACTCGGTTAGCACCTTGCCAGTAGACTTGGGGTGTGCGAAGCCGATCATCAGACCCTCTGCACCACGGCGAGCTTGCTGGTCGATCAGTGTAACGCCCTTCTCCTTGGCCTCTTGGAGTGCCTTGTCGGTATCATCTACGCAGTAAGCGATGTGGTGGATACCCTCACCACGCTTCTCGATAAACTTAGCGATGGTGCTATCAGGGCTGGTAGGCTCTAGTAGCTCTATCTTGGTCTCGGAGTTACCTACCTTGAAGAAGGCAGTCTTTACCTTTTGGTCGGCAACCTCTTCGATGTTGTAGCACTTCCAGCCTAGTACGTTTTCGTAATAAGGACGGTGCTCTTCGATGCTCTTTACAGCAATCCCTAGATGCTCAATGTGTGAGATGTTCATACTAATTTCCTAATGTTATATGTTAATATTATGTTTATCCTCCTTCAAAAAGCTAATCTGCCTACTGGGTTGATACAGTATTAGCGACCTTATCGCAAATATAGACTTTATTCTGTAAATAGCCACACAATTAGGGCAATTATTTAGGGGTTACGCATTAGGAAGGTCTTGCCGTAGGGCATTAATCGGAATATCTATGGTAAGGACCTCGGAGAGGTCCGACGGATCCTAGCCCCCGTGTCGGAGGGGGCAAGCCCCCGAACGACCGGGGGATTAACGATCATCCACCGCCCATCCCACGACCCCTTGCGGGTCGGACAACCTTCTCTAGGATTAATTTGTCTTGTCCTAGAAAAAGTTGACTCATAGATAGATTTTTATGAGTAAGTTTGTAAAAAGGAGTCAACTCCAGAAGATTTATTTTGACCGAGT
>NZ_AQVC01000080.1 GCF_000372405.1 Porphyromonas somerae DSM 23386
CCCGAATCCCGAAAGCAACGTAGCAGATCGCCTTCGTGTAACAGTCTCTAAATAGCATCAAAAGTCGAGCCACTCATCCCCTTCATCCTCCTCGCCGTGAGGAAGATGAACGATGGCTGTAGTAGCTCCGAAAGTAAGGACATCGCCCTGAGAGAGCCGACGCCGCTCCCCTTGATCAATCTCAGCACCATTCACAAAGGTTCCGGTCATACTATCATTATCCATCACCTCGAGCCGACCATCTTTGGAGAGCGTAAAGTAAGCGTGCTGCCGATCAATACTCGGGTCGGCCGTGAGCACCTGTAGCCTCGCAGAAGATCTAGGGTTGTACCGACCGAAGAGGCTTCGCCCCTCAGGAATCTGAATCGTTTGAGGCTTAGTAAACTCCGTCTCAATAATCTCCAGATAGGTACCCTCCTCCGAGAAGTCGGCCTCCTCAATACTAACCGCTTTGATGGATCTATCTCTATGCTGTAGTGCCTCGGCAGCCGTCTTATACACAGCTATCGGTTGCTTGCACTCGTCGCAGACCACACGCTCGGCACTATCTTGGTGATGACCGATAGTGACCTCCAAAGAGGCCCCACAATAGGGGCAAGTAATCACTGTAGACATGGCTATATAAATGGATATATATTCTCTAATAACTTAACACTATAATCCCACACCTAGGCGCCCATTATCTAGATAGCTATAGTAGCCATTGTCGGTAAAGATCACATGGTCCACCATACTTATCCCAATCAGCCGACACGCCTTGTAAAGCTGATCCGTGACATCGTCATCGTCGTGGCTAGGTTGCAGACTTCCTCCTGGGTGGTTGTGCACGAGTGCCAAAGCCGGTAGCTCAAGCCGGAGAGCGGTACTCAATATTACCCGAATATCGGCGGTTGAATTGGTGAGCCCCCCTTTTGAAATCCTAATCTTCCGCTGTGCAATCAGTCGCTGATTGAAAAGCACTATCCAAAGTTCCTCGTGCGAGAGATTATACAGGTCGGTATAGATGTAGTCGTAAATCATCTGACTATTGGTGAGCTGCTTTCCCTCATTATCCAACTTCTTTTTGTGGCTCACCGTCCGCATACCCAGCTCTAGGCAGGCAAGGATATTGGCTTTCTTCGCCATACCCACTCCTTTAATGGGTATTGCACACCCTGTACGCAGAGACTCATAGAGTCGGTATAGATTGTTATCTGCCGACTCCAAAATCAGGTGGGCAAGCTGTAGGGCATTGGTTCCCTGCAAGCCAGTTCCCAACTGAATCGCCATCAACTCTGCATCACTCAGAGCTCTAGGTCCATGGGTTAGCAATTTCTCTCTCGGGCGCTCCGACTCCTTGAGGTCGGTCATCCGTATATGGTCTAGGGAGTAGAGGGGTGCCTCTCCTCCTTCTTCTCTCTTAGGCATCACTCAATCGGTATACTTTTCATTGAGCCCGTGTGCCTCTGCTACCACCTGACGTAATTTATCCTCTTCACCACGTCGGCAAATCAGTAGCACATCATCGGTCTCCACCACCAGCATACTATCAATTCCCTGTAGCACCACAAGCTTCTCTGGATCATTAATCGCCACCAAGTTGCTCCTACTATCATTGTAAATTGTTTGGTGTGCACCAATAGTGGCATTGGCGTTCTGATCCTTATCGGTGAGCTGGTAGGTAGCTGACCACGTACCTACATCGGTCCACCCCATATCCGCCACCAGCATCAGCACCTTCTGTGACTTCTCCATTACGGCATAGTCAAAAGAGATATTGGGGCAGTAGGGAAATACCTCGTGCACATAGATCGTTTCCCGTGCCGTTCCCCACACCTCGGGCTTACTATAGAGTCGCTCCGCTATCTCAGGAGCATGGGACTTAACCTCGTCAATCAGCACTGATGTCATTGCCACAAAGAGACCAGCATTCCAATAAAACTCCCCACTATCCACCAAGATCCGAGCCATCTCGCTATTAGGCTTTTCGATAAAGGTCTTCACTGGATAGCAGTGGCTAAGCATCTCACCCCCATCTTCAACGGGCGACTCCAGAGCTTGGATATAACCATAGCCCACCTCCGGATAAGTTGGTTTAATCCCGAGGGTCACGATCATCTCGGTGCAAGAGGCATATTGGGCCGCCTCACCTATCAAAGTGTGGAAAGAGGGTTCATCCGTCACCAAATGATCTGAAGGGGTGATCACCACCACAGCATCAGGGTTGATGGCATGAATGTGCCGAGTAGCATAGGCGATAGAGGAGGCAGTATTGCGATTTTGAGACTCACAAAGCACATTCTCCATCGGGAGGTTAGGGAGCTGCTTCCGCACAATTTCTTCATACTGAATATTGGTCGCCACCAAAATACGATCTGGAGAGATGCAGCGTTGCATTCTCCGATAGGTCATCTGCAATAGACTCTCCCCTGTATTGAAGAAGTCCAAAAACTGCTTAGGATAGCTCTTTCGACTATAGGGCCAAAACCTACGCCCCACGCCACCGGCCAGTATCACACAATAAAGATTTGCGTAGACGTTATCTGCTTGAGTCATGATCATCGGTCTGAATATAGGTCAATCAAGAAAGGAGAGGGAGGCCAATTATGATACTCCTACGGAAGTCAATGGTCTGCCACCTCCATTCTTGCTACAAAGGTAATCAATTATTCCCTAATCTTGTGTACCTTTGGCACACCAATCAGTAGATACACATTATATACATAACACTATATAGCACTATGATACCATACTTTGAAGAAGCTGATATCGCAGTCACTATCTGCGATAAAGAGGGAAAGATCATCGAGATGAACGGACAATCGAGAGAGGTCAACCTAAAGCCTGGGCAAGACCTAATCGGCAAAAATGTACTCGACTGCCACCCAGAGCCAGCCCGCTCCCTACTGGAGCATCTGATGACGCACGAGGAGAAGCACGTCTACACCATCACAAAGGGCTCACGCAAAAAACTCATCTACCAAATCCCGTGGTACCAAGAGGGTGCCTACGCTGGATTTATCGAGCTCTCTATGATCATCCCCGAGGAGATGCCCCACTATATCCGCAAACCCAAAACTGAGTAAATTAAGCTGGTAGTGAACTAGGCTATTCGTCCATGTCAAGCTCGTCTAGCACCGAATCTTTTTATAACCCCACGAAGAGCTCCACTTTTCAGTGTTCAAACTGCAAAATGAGGTGAAAAACCCAGTTAAAGTGAGGTCTTTGCGGCCCCATTTACAACCAATTGTAAATCAATGCCATACAAAGGCGTTTGCCGAGATGCAACTAAGCAATCGGTTAGTTGCATCTCGGCAAATGCTTAGTTGCAACTCGCCGATTGCTTAGTTGCAT
>NZ_AQVC01000081.1 GCF_000372405.1 Porphyromonas somerae DSM 23386
TCAGCCTTGGGAGCTTCCTTCTTAGGAGCCTCAGCCTTAGGAGCCTCCTTCTTGGGAGTTTCGGCCTTAGGAGCCTCCTTCTTAGGAGCCTCAGCCTTGGAAGCCTCCTTCTTAGGAGTTGGTCTCACCACCTCGTTATTCTTATCAAGCTCCACCTTTCCCAGCACCTTAGGTCCCTTCTCAGTCTCTTTTTGCTGAGCTTTTTCCTGCTTGGGGTTCTCCTTTTCCTTCACCTCCTTTTCGGATGCAGTTTTTTCCTTTGCGTCCGACGTAGGTGCAGAGTCCTCAGTATAGCTTTCAAGTAGTTTGGTGCGTTCCTCCTTTGGAAGTTCATTTCCATACTCATTTACCACATCCCTCAATTGGTCTGTGGTCAGTTTGCTATTGACATTGTACCGCTTTGAGTCATCTTTCTCGTTGAGGTACTCAACGATGGTCTTAAATCCGACTCCTAGCTTCTTAGCTATACTATTTACTTTTATGCTGGGCATATTCTCCTTTCCTCCTTAAGCTCTATATTACTTCTCCTCCTCTTCCTCAGTAGCTACTGGCTCTTCCGTAACACTCTCTGTACTCTCCTCGTCGTAAGGTGCATAGTATCGTGGATCCCGATCTGGGAGGTGTCCATATTGATCCTTAGGCAACTCATGATCGTCAAACTCCGTCATGAGCACCTGCATCACATACTCTATCGTACTCTCCTCCAGGTCAGTGGCACGTACCAGCTCTTCCTTGGTATGGCGAAGCACCGACTTAGCTGTATCACAACCGATGCCCTTGAAGGTATCAATGACCCAATCATCTATCACATCATCAAACTCAGTGAGATAAAGGTCAGATAGGTCGGTTGTCTGAGTCTCGTCACGGTAAATATCTATTTCATAACCAGTGAGCATTCCGGCTAGCTTGATATTCTTACCGCCCTTACCGATGGCCTCTGAGATTTGATCCTTATCGAGATATACGTCGGCACGCTTTGACTCCTCATTGAGGTGCACTTCCATATTCTTTGCTGGAGCGAGTGCTCTCTGTACAAATAGCACTGGATTACTGGTGTACTGTACCACGTCGATGCTCTCGTTACAAAGCTCCCCAACTACTCCTTGGATACGACTTCCGCGCACACCCACCACAGCACCTACTGGATCGATACGCTCATCGTAGCTCTCCACAGCCACCTTGGCCTTTTCGCCAGGGATACGTGCTACTGCCTTGATGGTTACTAGCCCATCCTGCACCTCCGGCACCTCACGCTCGAATAAGCGCTTCATAAATAGGTCGGATACACGGCTCAGGATGATCTTAGGGTTGTTATTATTGTACTCCACCTTATCAATGATAGCACAGATACGATCGCCCTTCTTGAAGCGATCACGTGGAATGGCAAGAGACTTAGGCAGGATCAGTTCATTCTCCTCATCATCCATAAGGAGCACCTCCTTTTTCCAAACTTGGTAAATCTCGGCATTGATCAGCTCTCCCACCCGCTTGCTATAATTGGCGTAAAGGGTATCCTTTTCCAGCTCCATCACCTTACTAGAGAGTGACTGCTTGAGATTGAGGATGGCACGGCGGCCGAACTTGGCAAACTTCACCTCGTCCACATACTCCTCACCTAGCTCCATATCATCCTCCCCTAGAGCACGAATCTCGCTGATAGAGACCTGTTGCATCTCATTCTCCACCTCACCATCTGGCACCACAATGCGGCGACGCCAAATCTCTAGATCCCCCTGAAGAGGATTGACGATGATATCGAAGTTGTGGTCGGTGCCGAACATCTTTGCGATCACATTACGCAAAGACTCCTCCATCACCTTGACCATTGTATCCTCGTCAATATTCTTTAGGCCCATATATTCGGTAAGGGCCTCCATCATCGTTGGTTCCTTTTTCTTCGCCATTGTATATTAATATGTATCGTGCTGTGTTGGGATAATCACCGAGCCAATGCATCTTAGCTCTCCTACCGCTCACATCTCTCTTATTTATACTTTTAGTAAATAGGTGGCTTGCTTTACCTCCTCATACTTCAAGGGCAGTTGATGTACCACCTGTTGCTTCCGCCGCGCTCCCTCGGGCTTCTCCATCCGGATCACCTCGAGCACAAAGCCCTCCTCATCGGCACTGACCAAAACGCCCTTTTCCTTCACTCCCTTCTTAAGTAGCACCTCCAGTTCCTTACCAATAAACTTCCGGTAACGTCGCACACCCACAAGTGGAGTGGTAAGGCCTGCACTAGAGACTTCGAGCTCAAAGTCTTCCTTCTCTCTATCCAGTCCTGCCTCAATGTGCTTGGTAAGTGCTACAATGGTGTCGATATCTACTGGCTCGCTATCGTGGTCCACCTCCACCTCGATACGATTTGCTCCTTTCACCTCTGCCTTTACGAGGAAAAACCCTTCATGCTCAGCAATAAATGAAGCCACCAATGTCTCTATGTCTCTTATCTCTATCATAAAACTAGATATACGCAAAGATGAGAAGACTGCTTGTCAGAGTCCCCTCATCAACCATTCCGCCACAAAGGTACAAAAAATATTGCTATTGGGTGAATCTTAGGCCATTGAATATGGAGGGGGTGACGCATCAGAGGGTTTAATTGCGTTGATATAAGAGAAACGAGCACCCGAGGGTGCTCGTTCATCACATTTAACCATCAAACACACAACCACTAGTGGATTATTCTTGAATACTCCCAAATATAAAGAGAGTGTTACACACTAAGGTATTACAGCTTCAAAAAGATGTAACCTATTTTACTATCAATCCCTTTGAGTTTGATTTCCAGTAGTTCGTTATCGTTATCCCAAAGGGGCTCCACTTCAAATGTCCCCTTTATTCCAACAGTACCACCATTCATAATAGTGAGCTTCTTTCCGTCAAACTGGTAAGTACCAGATGACCTAGAAGAGCCAATGCCTTCAACCTCAACTGTGACCTCCCAGTTGCCATCCGCTCTAAATATGTAGGAATACTTTGCCTTTTCTGGGGTGGGCTTCCACTCATCCTTCCCAATCTCATAGTCATTTGTTGACCAAGTTTGTGCCCATTGACCAACCATGGTAAGCACCCTATCCTTCGGTGGCTTTGGTGCAGGCGGAGCCGGTGGTGTAGGTGCTGGAGCTGGGGGCGTTGGCACAGGGGGCTCGGGCGTTGGTGGAGCAGGCACAGGTGGCTGTGGCGTTGGTGGAGCAGGCACAGGGGGCTGCGGCGTTGGTGGGGCAGGCAC
>NZ_AQVC01000082.1 GCF_000372405.1 Porphyromonas somerae DSM 23386
ATCTATTCCCCCGGTCGTTCGGGCTTTGCCCTCCGACGCGGGGGCTACAACAAATCGGACCTCTCCGAGGTCCTTTCTCGCTTGTCTAGTACAAGTTATCCATATTAGGGCTGTAACTTAAGTTTATATCTCTAATGCGTAACCCCTGATTATACATATGAGTTAATAATAAAAGAACTATCTTTGCGGGAGGTAGTAATTATTTAAGCTGTATCTATGAAACGATTAGGAATCCTTCTGCTGGTCATTGTGAGCGTGGTAGCCATCGTATTGATTATTAGGGGTCAGAGCAAAAAAGCTGACACGCCTCAAGAGAGCCCACAAGCAGTGGCTGAGGTGGTAGATACGAACCACGTCAAAGATTCTATCGCTGCTAGAGAGCGGGCCCAAGCTAAGCTAGACTCATTGGTTATAAGTCAGTTAAACGACTCTCTTGCCTATATCAATAAGGAGATAAAGGCCAACCCCGAGGATCCTAGAGCTTGGGTTAAGCTCAACCTTCTCTACAATAACCCCCAGTTTAAGCTGGATGACACCAGCAAACGCTATGAAGCCCTTATGAAGAGCATCATATTTATGCACCAACAGCCCAAGCGGGGTGCCGAAGCTTACTCTATGTGGGTAGATGCCTATCTCCCAGAGGAGAAGAAGTCGCAAGAATTGACCGCACTAAACGAAGCGATCCGAAAGAGTCCCAAGAAGTTGGATCTCTATGAGCAGCGTGCTGATACCTACCTTTCAATGAATCAGTCAGAGCTCGCTGAAATTGACCTCCTACAGATGGTCTACATTGCACCAAATAACAAGAGAGGCTACCAAGCGTTGCAGGAAAAGATGGGGCACGACCAAGCATCATCCCTCTGGAATAGCATCCTAACCTTAGCCCCCAAGTCGCCTAAAGCCTACTATCTTGCCTCTGAATATCTCCGTATGAGCGGTTCACAAGATGAAGCTCTCCAACTAGCCATGAAAGGAATGTCCCTCTATGGCGATGATGATGACCACAACCTCTTTAACCAACTGAAGTATTTGATAGATCGGAACTCTGATGGTGAAGAAGGGGCATTGATATCCCAGCTCAAAAGGCAGATGAATCAGCACCCGAATCGTCCCGAGTGGGCACTTCTGATCGCCTCTCAATACGATGGCGAGTGCCACTCCAATTGCCAACAAGCGATCCACTATTATCAGGCAGCTCTAAAAGGGATCAATCGAAGCAGTTCATTGTACCTATCCACTATTGAGCAGTTGGCAAGGTGCTATGTAGAGGTGGGAAACTTTTCCTTTGCTCTGAAGTACCAAGATATTGCTATCAAGCAAGACCCGACCTTTGCAGGCTATCACTACAATAAGGCGATGATGCTCCATGCCTCTGGAGACAGCAAAGCAGCTATTAAGGAGCTCAATAAGTATCTCTCTCACAGCAATAGCGACAAGAGTGACGCTCGAGCTTACTACAAACGAGCTTCCTACAAGTATGAAGTCAAAGATTTCTTTGGAGCACTCATTGATGTAGGGCAAGGAATGGAGATGGAGACCCAACCCACCCCTTTTGCATACCTAATTCGTGGCAATATCTATGCTGCTCAAGGAAAGAAGGAAGAAGCCAATGCCGATTTCAAGGCGGTATTGGGCAATACCAGTAGCGACGACTGTAGCACCCGCCCCTTTGCCTACATCGGCTTGGGGCAAAAGGAGGAGGCGATGAAAATATTAGCTGATAAAGTCAGCGATTATCAAAAGGAGCAAAGGACCGACGAAAGCAAGTTCTATAGCCTCCTTCGCGCCCTCGTGGAGCAAGGCGATGCAGACCTGGCACTCTACTTCAAGCAACTCTCAGAGGAGTGGGCCAATCCCTATCCTTGCCTTGATGAAAACATTAGGGTGGTACAAAACAATCCTAAGTACAAGGAGCTACAAAAAAGAGGAATAAAGACCAAGTAACCCTCAGCCACTTCCACTCTCTCCTCAACTATAATGGGATCGGGAAGGAAGAGATAATCACCATTTTTCCCGCTACCGTGCGGAACCTATTCCGTATGCGTGCGGAATAGATTCCGTAGCCATGCGGAATGCATTCCGCACGCATACGGAACGGGACGTTGATACGGTCTCATGAAAAAGCCCTCACTGGGTTAAGCATTCCGGATATTGTACACACCAATTATTCGTCATTCCTAAAAATGTAGACACTAGTCATCAGTTATTCCTGAAAAAGTAGACACTTCACTGTAGCACACTCCTATTCATCAAAACTAATGATAGATTGTAAGGAGCTCCGTGAGGAGGTCCGTAAAAAAGCACCCGCAAGGGTGCCACTCAGATAGCCCCCGCGTCGGAGGGGCGAAAGCCCCGAACGACCGGCGGGAAAAAGGATGCGGTATACGTAATCGACCCTTGTGGTCGCACTTGGACGGGTAGGTGCGACCACAAGGGTCGAGGAATTTGGGACAATTCGCCCCCCAGTCTTCGGCTCTACGAGCCTCGACTATGGGCTAGCTGAATGGCACCCTTTCGGGTGCTATCATATCCTTCTAGATGGTATATTCAATCAAATACCTGTTGACGATTCTTTCTAATGGCAACCTCTGAAACATCTAACTACTTATCATATTATTGCTATCTTTGCTGAGAGGCCTAGGCAGATGATCGCAGTTGGTAGCGATAGACGCGAGGTTATTACCTCGCCTCTATATCGTGGGTTCGAGCCCCACCTGCCTAGGTCTCTTTTTTGTTAAGAAGAAAGTTGAGACGGTGAATCGAGTAGGTCGGGAAACGAAAGTTTTCTGACCTACTTTCGTTTCCTTCCCTCTCACACCACCGTACGTGCCGTTCGGCATACGGCGGTTTA
>NZ_AQVC01000083.1 GCF_000372405.1 Porphyromonas somerae DSM 23386
GGCACCTATAATAATAACGTCGTAAACGTTTCTCTCCATTTTCTGGTATAGAAAAGTGATTTGATCAATTCAAACCGCAATATACCAAAAAAGCACGACCCCTAAGCAAGGATTTGGCAACGGGGCCGTGGTTACGTACTTTGGTGTCCGATAAAAAACATTTATCAGTCCCATTAGTATTTTTAGACTATTTATCTATTAAAGCGAGAAGTGTCATTTTCATTTCTATTCACATGAATAGTTTTAGTATTCTGGCTAAAAGTGTAGGTGATAGCCAGTCGGATACTTTGAGTGTTTGGAAGTTCTATGGACTTCACCAGATTGCCCCCATAGTTATATATAACCTCTGAACCTCGTTGATTAAAAATATCCTCAACAGATACTGCCATTACAAGATTCTTCTTCTTTAGAAATGAGTACTGCACACCGAAATCCATAGTCGAATACCCTTTGATTGTTTTCTGAAGGAGTTTTGTAACTGTTCTATAATACGGATTGATATAGACTCCCAAACGATCATTAGGCTGATAGCTAATATATATATCGCCACTACTCCTCCAAGTTTTTTGGGGATTAATTATTGAATTATCTAACTCAGAAATTATATTGGAGTATCTCCCGTTTTGACCATATAAATAGAGTGTACCTCTTAGTTTACCGTCAAAGAAGGAAAACGGCAGAGACATACTACCAAAAAAGTAGAGCCTGTCCGCATAGTTCCTTGGCATTATATATCTTATACCATGTTCGTCAATATTATAGGTCGATCCGTAAAGATTTTCATCAAAAGTAGCACCAAAAGTAACCACGAAGTACTTAAAAAATAGATGCTGGCTTTTCAAGCTATACCGCATAGAGGGCTTAAGAAGTGGATTACCTACGCTATATTCTTCATCACTATTATAAGTTTGCCCAGGCAACAACGAGAAATATCCTGGACGGTCATTCCTCATAGTAAAATTAAAGGTAGTTGAATAGTTTTTAGTCGCTTTCCAATTAATCAATACAAAAGGTGCCATACTCCACTCTTCAGTCTTTAGATTCTCTCGAAATTGGTAATTGTAAAGTGAATACTCACCACGCACACCTAAGTATAAAGATAAATCAGGAGTTATTCTGAGATTCCCAGATGTATAGGCTCCGACTATGGTTTCATTTACTAAAAAGTCAGAGTTAACAGTATTCTGCACTGTACTTTCTTTCATCTGAGAGAAAAAGGACTCCGTACCCACTTTAAATTCTAGTTTCGGCAACTTGAGTTTGTACTCAGCTTCTATAATATGTCTATGGCCCTCCATGTTTTTAGTCGTGCTATGAACACCTCCCAAACTGTTACTATAAGACTGTTCATAGTCACTAAGACCAGTAAGGAAGCCATACGATGCTTTAAATTGGTTCTTAAGAGTGTCTGCTGAGATATACTCAATATTGGTCGAAAGTAAATCCATCCAATCGGTCTCTTTTCTGTCGGCAGTTCTCTCTAGAGTCTTTGCTAGCCAATACTCCTCCTCTGACTTATCCTTCACATCATCTATATAATAAGAGAGAAAGTAGTTGACGCTACCATTGAGCACTTTAGGTGCCCATGTGAGGTTTAATACCCCAAAATATGAATCCTTTAAATCACAATCCTTTCTCTTTATCTCTCTCTCCCTCTGATTAGAATTAGAAGAGTACGCCTCTATTTTATTAGAGATATAGGATGGCCTACTGTAGCCAAGTGAAGCGTTACCTGATAAATTGCCATACTTACCAAGCATATCCAAATAGGTTCCCACTCTATACGCTTGGTTTCGGTGTTGTGTTCCATGGGTAGTGTTTCCAATACTATATCCATCCAACCGTTTCTTTTTCGTGATGATTTCAATGGTCGCACCTCCTTGTGAAAGCCTATTTTCCGCCAGAGCATTAGTTTGGAGATAAATCTTCTCCACATTGGATGCGGGCATAGATCTAAGATAATTCACAAGAGTCTCAATTGGTAGCCTCTGTTTTACTCCATCAATTACTACCAAAGGATTATTTCCTTGCATGGTTATACCATCTTTAGAGACTTGCACACCCGGCGTTCGATTGAGTACATCCAGCACATTGTCCGCTGCATTGTTACTTAACCTCCCTACATCTACCCCTATCTTGCCATCAACCAGCGAGAAAGCCTTTTTATACGAAGAGACGACTACTTCGTCAAGCATCAGATCTGTTGGTTTGAGTACTATAGGCATAGCAAATGAATAGTTCTTAGGCACAACGATTCTCATCGTCTCAAACCCCATAAACCTTACTTTCAATATAACAGAATCAACAGCACAATTTGAATTATCCAATTCGAAACGCCCGTTCTCTTGACTTACCGCAAAAGAATAAATATGCGTAGAATCCGCCAGAGAGATAGATGCTACAGAAGCAAACTCTATAGGATCACCTTTTTTATCAGTCAAGCGTCCTTTAATTGATTGTCCATATGCTAAGGTGCAGGCGAAACCAATATAAACAAATAAAAGTAATTGTCTCATTTCGAAGGGTGGTTTTTTGTTAATTGCCTTGAGGCGTTTAGAACGGGGTAATTGGTTCTGGGAATCCCCGCCACCATAGTGTCTTCATAGTGCTCTCTAGGACTATCGCTAGAGAAGGTGACCGCGGCCATACCGCCCTGAGCAAAGTAGGAATTGCTATCCTCTAAAGTGGCCGATGAGAAGAGGGCCACTCTCCTCCCCTTCGAAAGGTGGTAGGCGGTATTGAGGCCAGTAAGGCCGGCACCTATAATAATAACGTCGTAAACGTTTCTCTCCATTTTCTGGTATAGAAAAGTGATTTGATCAATTCAAACCGCAATATACCAAA
>NZ_AQVC01000084.1 GCF_000372405.1 Porphyromonas somerae DSM 23386
GTATATTTTGATGACGGCACCGACCGATGAGCTGTACTTGGCGCCAGGATTGGTGATCACTTGAATGTCCTTGATGAGGTAGGGCTTGAGCTCTCTCATTTGATTGGGGTCGGTCATTAGTCGGTCGTTGATGTAGATGACTGGGGTGCCCTTTCCGGTTACTTTCACCTTTTCATTCTCCACTTCCACTAGTGGAATACCTCTGAGCACACTGTAGATATCGGTGAGCTTGGAGAGGGGCGAACCATCAATCTGGGTGCTAAGTCCACCAGCAACCAATCGGTGCGAGACACGATTGGCGGTGATGGCTACCTCTTCTAGCATGGTGGCGCTCTCGGAGAGGGTGAGTGTGTATTCCTTGAGGTCTTTGCAAAGCACTTGCTCGTTGCTGTATCCGATCAGACTTGCTTGGAGTAGGATAGGGAGCTTGTGGTCGTTAATAGAGAGAGCAAAGGTGCCATCCTCTTTAGTAACGCCTCCTACGATGGTAGTGGAATCGGGTAGGGCGATGGCTTTAATCGTGGCATAAGGGAGTGGTTTGCCCTCTTTATCCGATACCTTTCCCTTGATCTCTTGTGCCAATAGGTTGCCTGTAGCCAAGCAAAGTATCAGCAAACTTGTGATGAATTGTTTCATAGCTATTGTCTCTTTGTGATAGTTATTCTCTTGATTTTATATAGGAGTTATCTTTACATACGGTCAATGACGGAGCCGAGGGCACCCTTACCTTGGTACTTTTGCTTAGTTGCATTGAAGCGGTAAGCAATGGTCAACTTTATTTGTGATACGGACAACTGATGACTCTTGAGCTCGGTGTAGGGGGTCACGATCCTCGCCTTTATGGGAGTGTTGAAGTTGTTGATGGAGAGACTGGTCGTGAGTGACTTATCTTTGAGCCATTGTTTGGAAATCTGTAGCCAGCCATAAAACATCGGAGCGATCAGCTCTATATTATTCTCCCAGCCCATAAGGTTATAGGTGAAGTTGGCACTGAGTGTGATCTCTTTAGGTAGAGAAAATTGGTTATTGAGTCTAATGGATAGTGTGGGTTTGAAATTGGTAATCTTCTGGTCGAAGAACTGCAGCTGATACCCAAGGATCTTAGAAAAGTCAAGGGTAAGATTGGGTCGCCACCATTTTGTCTTTGGACTTAAGATGACCGAAGCTCCCAGCAGGTGGTAAGGTGTGGTATTGATGTTTTTAATGAGTGTCACGTAGGGAACCATTTCGTCTGGTTTCTTGGGGTTGTAGAGCGGTTGGGAATCTTGTGTTAGGGCATCTATATTGTACTGATGAGATAGCATCAGTGTCACCCACTTTTTATTCAGTAATAGCTGTGTGGTGTAATTGATCTCTGGCTTGAGGTTGGGGTCGCCCACCTGATATTCAAACTTGCTGAGGTACTGATATTCTGGTTGAAGTTGCCAATAACTTGGACGGGTTATCCTGCTCCTGAAGGAGAGTTGGGTATTAATGCCACCTAGCTCGGTGCTGAGTGAGAGGGTGGGGAATAGATTGGTGGAGACTCTCTTTTTGGGGTGCATCATATTCTTTTGGTCAAAGTATTGATTGACTAGATGCTCAAGTCGTGCTCCAGCGGTAAGCATTACTTTCTCGCCGAGAGAGTGGCCATACTCTAGGTAGAGGGCATAGGTGTCCTCTCTTTGCTTGCTCTCAAGGTCGGGCAAGGTGTATTCTTGATTGATTTTGTCGTTGATGCTGAAGAACTTATTATTTACCCAGGTGAATGCACCTCCGAAATTGAGCCTTCCGCCCCAAACGACTCCATTGATATCTGTCCTTATCCCAGCAGATTGAAACTTATCTCCGCTTTGACTGGTTATTGTTTTGCTTTGTTGTGTGGTTTCATTCCTTTCTATAGTGGTAGTGTAATTGGTCGAGAGGCTGCTTTCGAAGTAGTCCATATCTACTTGGGCACTCCAATTCTCCCACCTGCGAATGTAGTAGAGAGAGGGGTGGTGTTGTTGGGTCCAAGGGGTGAACCCGCTGGTCTCGTTATTGTATCTTGTAGGACTATTCTGCTCTAATTGACTTATGAGTTGGTTGCGTATGAGATTGGAGCTTTTTTGGATTTGGAGTTGATACCTTAAGCCTGCGCTCTGATGCTCATCTTCGTAATTGGTGCCGATGTTAAAGTTATAGGTGTCATCGTTAAATTGTCCGATATTGCTGGTCGTATTGTGCCACTCGCTATTGGGCGTTTTCCCATGAAAGCTAAGTTCGGGATTGATATTGATGCCTTTCCAAGCATTGTACCATCCAGTGGCAAATATATCCCACTCTTTGATGCGGTAGTTTAGCGAAAGGTAACCGCAACCTCCTGGCTTTCGATCTTTTACCTTTTGTAGGAAACTCATGACTTCTCCGCTGAGTCCCGAGCCGGGTTCGCGGCGGGTGTATATTTTGATGACGGCACCGACCGATGAGCTGTACTTGGCGCCAGGATTGGTGATCACTT
>NZ_AQVC01000085.1 GCF_000372405.1 Porphyromonas somerae DSM 23386
GCTCCTTCCTTTCAACGCCTTTAATTCGTATGCCTCGGTGTAGCCTCTCTTTGTTGTAGTTGTCTTTTCTGACTTTGTGCTTTCGTAGTAGTCTATATCTATCTGCGTTTTCCATTGGCCTATCTTACGCAAATAGTAGAGGCTTGGGCGGTGTGCATAGATCCAAGGNTTTGATTCTTCTGTAAAGCTATACAAGGGTTTATTCTGCTGTAGCGAACTGATGAGTTTACCTTCACTAGTTGANAAATCGTTATCAGCACTCAATCGATACTGCACTCCAGCACTTTGCAGGTCGTCGGAATAATTGACTCCGAATGTAAAGTTGTGGTTGTTCCCCCAAAACTTTGAAACCATACTTGTGGTATTAGTCCACTTGTCTTGCCCGATCTTGCCAATAACTGTGGCATCTTCGGTGATATTGATTCCTCTCCAATTGCCATTCCAGCTGTTCATAAAGAAGTCCCAATTATCCTTGCGGTAGTTGAAAGAGAAGTAGGTGCCATAGTCCATTTTACACCCCTTGACCTTTGATGGTCTAACTTCAAGGTATCCGCTGAGTCCCGAGCCGGGTTCGCGGCGGGTGTATATTTTGATGACGGCACCGACCGATGAGCTGTACTTGGCGCCAGGGTTGGTAATCACTTGAATGTCCTTGATGAGGTAGGGCTTTAGCTCTCTCATTTGATTGGGGTCGGTCATTAGTCGGTCGTTGATGTAGATGACTGGGGTGCCCTTTCCGGTTACTTTCACCTTTTCATTCTCTACCTCTACAAGTGGAATACCTCTGAGCACACTATAGATATCGGTGAGCTTGGAGAGGGGCGAACCATCGATCTGGGTGCTAAGTCCACCAGCAACCAATCGGTGCGAGACACGATTGGCGGTGATGGCTACCTCCTCCAGCATGGTGGCGCTCTCGGAGAGGGTGAGTGCTTGCTCCTTGAGCTCTTCGCAAAGCACTTGCTCGGTGCTGTAGCCGATCAGACTTGCTTGGAGTAGGATAGGGAACTTGTGGTCGCCAATAGAGAGAGCAAAGGTGCCATCCTCCTTAGTAACGCCTCCCACGATGGTGGTGGAGTCGGGTAGGGCGATGGCCTTAATCGTGGCATAAGGGAGTGGTTTCCCCTCTTTGTCCGATACCTTTCCTTTGATCTCTTGTGCCAATAGGTTGCCTGTAGCCAAGCAGAGTATCAGCAAACTAGTGATGAATTGTTTCATAATGTGTGTTATTGGTGTTAAATATGGTGGTCACCATGCCGTGACAAAGGTACTTATTTAATTACATACGGTCGATGACGGAGCCGAGGGCACCCTTACCTTGATACTTTTGCTTAGTTGCATTGAAGCGGTAGGCGATGGTGAATGTTACTCTTGGCATCACCCTTTGCGTGGTGGTCAACTCTGTGTACTTAGTTACCAACCTTACTCTCATAGGTGTAAAGGCAAGGTTATTGAGTTCAAAAGTTGTGGTGAGGGCATTATCCTTTAGCCATCGCTTGGAAATTTCCATATTGAAATTTGTTTGAGCACCAATTAACTCAAGATTGTCTTGACTTCCGCCGCTAGGTAGATAGTTTAGATTGGCAGTGATGGTCAGATCCTTGGGCAGTGTGAATTGATTTTGCCAATTCAGGTATATGAAGGGTTTACGATTGGTGATGGTCTCCTCAAAGTGCTGGAGATCGTATCCAATCAACTTCATACCACCCACTGTGAAAGTGGGCTGCCACCACTTCACCCTAGGGCTAAGGACTAGGGCTCCTCCCAATGTGCTGTAGGGCGCAGCATTGATATGCTTCAGAACGGTCTTGTGTGGTAGAAGCTTATTAGGATCGGATGGATCCTTCATTGGTTGCGTCTCTTGCGTTAGAGAATTGACTTTGTACTCATGCGTGAGCATTAGAGTCACCCAGCTCTTATTAAGCATCAGCTGAGTAGTATAGGAGAGTCCAGGCTTGAGGTTGGGGTCACCCACTTGATATTCATAATCGGATATATATTGATAACCTGGCTGTAGTCTCCAGAAGCTAGGCCGATTGATCTGGCTTCTAAAGGATAGCTGTGTATTGACTCCCCATAGTTGTCCTCCAAAGGAGAGGGTGGGAAATAGGTTGGTCTTGATATAATCTTTGATCTCTATTGCCTGATTATCGTAGCGGTTGCGTACATGCTCCATACGTAGACCTGCTGTGAGCATAAACTTTTGGGCGATTGCATGGCTATACTCGGCATAAAGCACATAGGTTTGCTCCTTGAGGGTACTATTGAGGTCGGGGAGTTTAAGCTCTGGGTCACTGTAGTTGAAGAAACTATTATTGGCCCACGAGTATCCACCCCCTACATTCAGTGAGCCACCCCAGAGTGGCCCATCAATATCTAGTCTAGCTCCAGCAGATTGGTACTTATCTCCGCTCCTTCCTTTCAACGCCTTTAATTCGTATGCCTCGGT
>NZ_AQVC01000086.1 GCF_000372405.1 Porphyromonas somerae DSM 23386
TCCAAACAACTCCATTGCCCGCTCATAAGATACGGTTTCTATAATCGATAGTTTTAATTTGCCATCTTCAGCAGGTAACCAAAGATTTTCAATTAGGAATAAACGCATATCCTCGATTAAATCTTCTGCGACAGGCTTTAACGTAGGTAGTTTACTCTTATACTTTTTGATATTCTCTACAAAGAACGGAAAAAAATGCTTGCCCATAATTAGACGTTGCATAGATACATTGGTCTTATATGAATTGAACTCATTCAATGCTATTATGAGATCCATGCCTAGCCATCGATCTTCTTTATAGAATCTGACTTTTGACCTAATCCCCCGTGTAGTGTACAATGCCCTAAAGCAGAAACCAAAATCAAAATCTATTTGATTGTATTTAGTTTCTATTATTGAAGAAAATTTCAGAAGTTCTTCGCTAATCTCGGAAACCTTTACGTAGCCGGGTGAATCAATTTGAATACTTATTCTTTCCATGTTTAATGATAGCATTTATTTCCAGCTGGTTTATAACCATACTGCTTTTCAAATTTCTTGCCACCGGGGAGCATACGCCCCAGCTCAAAGCCCAGACTGTCATACTCGTGCCTGCTCTCAAAGCGACCCGGGACTTCCGCCTGTCCTGCCGAGAAGCAGGTCAGTTCCCCGAACTCATTGCGCTCGTAGGTAAGGTCGGCGTACTTCCTTATAGGAGGTGTCGGTAAAATGGTAGAACAGGTCCTCGCCGATGTCCCAGATATAATACCTTCCATCCTCACCAAAGCGGGATACATCACTCTCTATTTAGATGAACAACCCTATTGGGTATAAAGACCGTTGCTTCATCTCCGATGGTTTCAAATACCCACTCATTCCATTGTTTATCTTTCCAACACTGTTTTTTGAGTTTTCTGAATAGGGATTGCACTTCTTTTTTTAACTCTGGGAACTCATTACCAGCAAAATAAGCTAAACGACCTTGAACGTATACATTTTCGTCTCTGATTTTTGAAGGTGTGTATTCAACAACAGGGCTATCATAAATAGAAATGGACAATTTACCTGACAAAGTATTTATTTGAGTAGCCAATTTTTCACAAGTTAAATAAATTTCAAAAGGCATTTTAGGAAAGTCTTCTGTTTCTTTTATTATACTTTTATTCTCTCCGAAATAATCCCTTGCATAAAGAGAGCCAAACCTATCTAAAAGCTCTTGCCTTATAATTTGCTCCCCTTTTTCATCTGCAAAATAATTAAATTGTATTGAACTCATAATTAACCATAACTATTTTTTCTATGTTTTTTACTTGGCACTTTCCAGTCATCGGCTTTATCGGGGTCTATAAGTGTTACCCGTCCCTTTTTATCGTGGAAAACTATCCTTACATCATCGCCCAAAGCCTCCCTAATATCCATAATCGCTCCTCGCTCTCTTGAAGACGGTCTAAATCCTCCACGAGTACGCATATCTCCGATTTGATGTACTTCAATTATATCTTCTACATCATTCCTTACTACTAAATCACCAAATCTTGATTGTCCATTATTTAATTTTATCTGCCCTTCTGCTTCTACACTTTTGCCTAAACCTTTTAAATCATCTCGTAATTGGTCTTGAATACTCCTGTGTAGAGTACCACCACGACCGCTTAACCCAAACGGGTCTATCCAACTATTGGAATCGTGAATGTATGCGTAAAGTTGCATACCTCCTTGTAAATCTATGGGGTCTTGGCATATGTAATTTCCTGTATTCGGGTCATAGTACCTGAACCTGTTGTATGCCAGTTTGATTTCTTCGTCATAGTACTGTCCTTGGAAAAGGAACGGTATCTTGACGTAGTCCTTGTAGGAAGTATAGTTCATCGACCTTTCCTCAATGACCTTTCCGTTCATGTCCAGCCTACGGTACCATACTTCCTCGCCCTTCTCGTTGTATGCCTCCACGGGCGTACCCAGATGGTCGGTCACGATGGAGTATGCCTTGCCGTCCTGGAACAGAGCCAAGGGCACGAAACTCTCTTCCTCGAAGAGCCATGTCCTGAGGTCCTTTTGGTATTCTTCTATCTCCCCCTGCTCATTGCATATCTGCTTTGACATACCTCAATATGATACCTCAGAATTTTGAAGATTCCATTTTTTATCTGTGAGAATATATTTTGCTGAAAGTTTAGTACCTTCTTCGACCGTCCATACTAAATCTTGAACTTTTTGCCCTTCCTCATTTTCAGAGAATACTTTTTGTTTAGGATTTCCAAACAACTCCATTGCC
>NZ_AQVC01000087.1 GCF_000372405.1 Porphyromonas somerae DSM 23386
GTGGTAGCTAGCTGATGTGGCTGGTGTGGTAGCTAGCTCGGGCCGTCCGACTCGTCCGACTTGTCTGACCTGTCCGACTTGTCCGAGTAGGCACCCCCCCCCTGTCCGACTTGTCCGATTAGGTACCGCCCTTGTCCGATAAAGGCACCCCCACCGATTAGGCACCTCCCCCCCCTCCTATCTCCGCTGCTCTTCCCGATATTGTCGGCGTGCACGCGACATCTGCTCTCTAATTCCGCCTTGGGTTAGGAATTGTTCTTGTTGGCGATTAATTAGCTTTCTGAGCAAGAATGTAGCTTGGTGGATAAGCGTGATGCAGAGGTTGGCGATCTCCTCATTATTCAGTTTTGGGAGTTGATCTAAATAATCTACCTTGATGCGTTCGCTTCTTGCATATTCACGAACCATTTGGTACCGTTCATGAGTTTCGTCCCATAATGGTAGTCTATGGACTCTAAGGTAATCCTCGTAATCGATTAATAGTTCTTCAAGACTTGCCTTCGCCACATTGGTTAGTTTGATTTCTGTCTCCGTAGAGGTGGTAGAAGCTTTGCTCCCTTCTGCAATATTTTGTTTGCCTGACCGAGCTGCTTGTATCATTTGGTCGACTGTGCGGTCGCTGCTATTTAGATAATGAGTCGCAAAATAATAGGTGATATCATAGATCAGTACCGCTACCTGATACGCCTTCAGTGAACGATATCCTCCCTTAGGTGATAAAAATGTGTGACTCATATATAATATAGTATTGATGGTGTACAAGACAAAACTACCAATATTATAGGAGATAGGGTGAAATCGGGGGTAGCCTTTCTCGGGGGTAGCCTTTCTCGGGGGTAGCCTTTCTCGGACAAGTCGGACGAGGCGGACAGATCGGACGAGTCGGACGCCGCCATTTGCTGTAGTGGCTAGCTGGGGCCGTCCGACTCGTCCGACTTGTCTGACCTGTCCGACTTGTCCGATTAGGTACCGCCCTTGTCCGATAAGGTACCCCTCCCCTTTGCAGGGCACTGGAGTGAGCGGTAGGGCGGAAGGGGGTACGCTACGGCTCAGGAGGGAGCGAGCACGGGTGGGGGGTGTGGTACCTTTGTGCTGTCGAAAGGAAATAGTAGTTCACTCAATAATATATATACTATGAAAACACTTTATACAAGGCCACGAGAGTGGGAGCAGCTGACAAGAGCGGATCAGCTGGAACGTGCGAAGCGGCGGATTGACCTGCTGGTGATCCACTGTAGTGCCACGCCTCGGGGGAGGCGATATTTTCCCCCTCAGTTGATCAAGGACCATCAGCGTCGAGGATTTAGCACAGCGGGGTACCATTATTATATTACGCGTGAGGGGGACCTCTTTGCTCTGCGACCGGTCTCAATGGTGGGGGCTCATGCCAAGGGGTATAACCGTTATTCGATCGGTATCTGCTATGAAGGTGGGCTAGATGAAGAGATGCGTCCGTGTGATACGCGAACCGCTGCCCAGCGACAGATGCTCACGCAATTGGTCTATGAGCTGAAGCGTATCTATCCCAATGTGATGGTGGTGGGGCATCGGGACCTAAGTCCGGATCGGAATGGAGACGGTCAGGTAACTTCTGAGGAGTGGATCAAGGTATGCCCTTGCTTTGAAGCGAAGGTCTATAACCTCTCTAGCAGTTTGTAGGCGATGACGGTGCAACTGCGACCTAGAGACCCTCAAACGCTACGCCTCTGGCTAGCGATCCTCTTGGTGACCTGCGGTATGGCGCTCCTCTATATGGGCTTTTGGGTCACCCCTAGAGGTGAGATCCACTCGAGTGTGCTGGTGGCGTATGGTGAGGTGATGACCTTTGTGGGTGCTTTGATTGGGATTGATTATGCAGCGAGGGAGCGCATCTTGGACAGGGGTACCTACTCGGACGAGGGTACCTTCTCGGACAAGTCGGACGAGTCGGACAGGTCGGACGAGTCGGATGGCTGATATTGAAGGTGTGTCTTGTCCTAGAAAAAGTTGACTCATAGATAGATTTTTATGAGTAAGTTTGTAAAAAGGAGTCAACTCCAGAAGATTTATTTTGACCGAGT
>NZ_AQVC01000088.1 GCF_000372405.1 Porphyromonas somerae DSM 23386
CCATTATCATTGCATAGCTTTGCAATAATTAAGCCTCTGAGTTGAGCATCTAGAGCACCAGAAAGAATTCCGACTCCTCTATCTTGCCAAACCTTACCCTCCAATGTTAGTTCATTCATCCTCTTTAATATATTTGGAAGAGAGGAATAATGTTCTATAAAGTGCTTGCCCTTTTCCTCATAATAGTTGATGTAAGAGTTCGCAAAATCGAGTAAATTAACCTCATTATCTAATTTCCTGGGATCATTCATGCTAAAGTTAACCTTGTCAGAGACTGTAGATAAAAAATACTTCTTTTCATCATAAAAAAACCTCTATTTAATTGCTGCTTTCCCAAAAAGAGAAATGATGTTTTCTTCCACATTGGCGATTGAGATACTAACACCTGATATATATATCCCCCCCCAGATCCAAAAAGTTTATAAAGAATGTCTCTACGTAGTTTTCGGTTTTCATTACATATGTCGGATCTCCACCACTTTTAACGCCCTTGTATCCATATTTGTCAAAGTGTGAATCAAAAGCCCCAAATACGATTCCCTTTTTCTCTGATTTAACCATATTATCTTGCAATATCTATTCTTTGTATTTCAACACTTAAAAGATTATCAATACCATGGTCGTGTATTCTATATATGTTATCTGCCTTTATCTGTTTTTCTTTTGTGTTAACATTCAAGTTTTCTCTGCCATACATAACTCTCATTGTTTGATGTTTATTCTTAACAATCGCCCTAAAGCCTTCTATTTGTCTTTTGGTATAAGAGGTAGTGCCGCTGAGTTTGTTTTCTATTATGAAAGCATCGACTATGTTGTCAAAAGCGTCATACTTAATCAATGCGATATATGCTTTCATATACCCATTAGCCGTTTGACATTTTGAGGCACTTCATTTAGCCATTGCCTCATTTCTCTTTTAATTTCTATTCCATACATTATTTACGTTTGTATTATCTCATTTTGGGCATTAAGATTTAAGAAAGGGGTTAGGTTTATTTTCGAGGTAGTCTATTAGATTGACGAACCCTTCTTTGTTCAACGGGGCTTCGGTGATATATTTTGGATCAGAAAAATCCTCTTCAATAAAAGCTTCCAGCCCTTTCTTGTACTCTTCATATCTTTCCTCATAGCCACCCCATTTTAAAATCGCCAGCTTCTTAAAAAAACTAACAGGATATCCTCCTCCTATATTAATTTCTCCGCTTCTTTCAAAAGGCACACTTCCTACATATTTCGCCATGTTTGTTATGTCACTCAAATAGGGGAAGATAACATTCTCATGATATCGAACGCACTTTACAAATTCTTGTAGATATATTTCTAGCTCCTCTTCTGACTCCAATTGCTCTGGAAACACATAGTAATCAGAGTATGAAAAGTCATAAAGAGCTGTTATAAAATGATCACCATAATGTTTTTTTAATAATAATACATCCACGTTGTCTTCAAGAACATTTAGGAAAATGCGTTCGAATTCTTTGAATACCACGATGAATCCAGCAAATGACAGTAAAGTTCCATAAAATAGAGTGCGAATATCTGTTTGTATAGTAAGATTTTCATCGTCTTTTGTAAAGTAGATGTAGTCCATTAATCCTAGTCGGGATGTATAATCTGGTAAATGTTCCTTTGTCCATTTTTGGATATATTCTCTCTCAACCTCTATTGCCATAATCGTTTCTTTTTATTCAATTCCTATAAATTTATTTCTAGTGCTCGCTTCAGTTCAGCCATCTCTTTGATTAAATCGGCATTACTCTTGCTCATACTACTAAGAATATTAGTTGGTGATGTTTCTATGCCAAAGTTACTCAACCAAGAGTACAATGCCGAAATTGAAATGTTAAATCTTGTAGCAAGGCTACTAATGTTCTCTCCGGTGTCTAGGTACTCTCGTATCACCTTGACCTTAAAAGCATCATCATAAGCTTCTCTCTTTTTACTCTTGCGATTCTTTTCTGCCATAATTTCGCATGGTTTATGTGTCTACTATTTCAGGAGAGGACAGAGAAGACACAATTTCTTATCTAATCATAAAAAGCGATACTTTCTAAGAAGTCGTAGGGTACTTCATATTTTTCTAATGGCTGTACTGGAAGTA
>NZ_AQVC01000089.1 GCF_000372405.1 Porphyromonas somerae DSM 23386
AACCCAAGGTGAGCGAGGCAATCATAGTTGCGAAGAAGGCAAAGGTAGACCCACTCACCTACTCTAGCCCAATGAATATTCTAAACACCTTTAAGCAATACAAGATAAAGGAGAAGGCTATTGACCCTGACACAGTACCTGAGCTCTCCGATGGACGAACAATCGGTCCTCCTTCTTTTTCCATTCGTGTCTATAAAGTGGATGATACGAAAGAGGGACAACTAGCGATGAGAAAGATTATCAACACTCATTGGGGAGAAGATGCTAACCCTTGGTGTTTGTTGCAAGGTGCTGGCAAGGGCAACTTGAGTAGTGATGCGTGGGGGTATTGGAATGATTACAATGCTGTCCCTAAGCGTGTAGCGTTTAAGGATGGGAAGCTGCTTGCTTTCTGTGCGAATGACTATGATAGTGATTGTTGGTGGGACAGACAGGATGAGCCACATGATGGCATCCCCGTTGATATAAAGATGCCTAATGATGAATTGGGTAGAGAGGCTACTTACGAAATGAGTGGTAAAGGTAAGCTAAGTAACCCTACTAATATCCGAAGGGGTAATAAGCAAAATGGGGTATATGAGGAATGGCATGACAGCGGACAGCTTTGGTATCGTGAAAACTACAAGGATGGAATGTTAGAAGGTGTTCGAGAGGGGTATTATGCCAATGGACACCAAAGCGTTCTTGAGAACTACGAAAATGGACAATTAGATGGACTACATGTGGAGTGGTATTCGAATGGACAGCTGCTTTGTAGAGGGAACTATAAGAATGGGAAGCTAGATGGAATCTTAGAGAGTCATTATGCTAGTGGACAAGTGGCGTTCCGTTCAAACTATAAGTTTGGCCAGCAAGAGGGTGTTGAAGAGGTATTCTATGAAAATGGTAGCCTCAAAGAACGCACTAACTACAAACAAGGAGTTCCTCATGGTCTCTGTGAGAAATGGTATCTAAATGGACAAATGTCTTCTCGTGGTGAATATAAGGATGGAAAAGAGGAAGGAACCCATGAAAAATGGTACAAGAATGGGCAACCCTTCTATCAATATAATTACGAAAATGGAAAAATGGAAGGAGTCCAAAAAGAATGGCATGAAGATGGGCAACTTTTTACTAAAAGCACATACAAGAATGGAAAGCTAGATGGCCCTTGTGAGGAATATGGAATGGATGGATCAGCAATTAAAACTTTCTACAAAAATGGAGTCCCCAACGACCCTGATATTTCTATTGAGCAGACCTCCCAAGAGACCAAGAAGAAGATAACGCTAAAGCCTAAGAAGAAAGGAGGAGTGAAAATATAACAACATAAATAGATAATAGCATGGAAACATTAAGTAATAAAAGAGTACAGCAATTTGAGATTGGAGACAATCTCGCTACTGACCTATTAAACATGAAACAAACGAAAAGAGGTCGTGAAGTGGTGACAGATGAAGATGTAGCAAAGGTGAAAGACATCGTTGATGAGTGGCTAGGAGAGGAGGACGAAGAAGATGATTAGTAAGAGAGTATATAATACCGCAGAAGGATGGCTAAAAAAAAGAGATGACCTCCTCGAGGAGGAGAAAAATGCCTTCTTGAACTACATCAAGCCAATGAAGAACGTTGAGGCCTTAGCGACAGCAAAGTGGTTCGCAAGCGAAGTTCTACGTGTTCCTGAGG
>NZ_AQVC01000090.1 GCF_000372405.1 Porphyromonas somerae DSM 23386
GTGAGCGCCGTGGATACGGGCATGAAGGCGGGCATGGCACTGGCGGAAGCCAGAAATGAACACGCTATAGTCAGTTTCCGCTACGACAACATGGGCCTTCCCGTGGAGGAGCGGAGTAATGAATATGTTATTAGGCGCACCTATGACAAGGCAGGACATATACTGAGGAACTATAATATACCTTCATCTTCACGAAATATTGATAACTCACATCAAAAACATATAGTTGGATATAAAAACAATAAATAAAAGTTATGGCAAAGATGATGTGTTGGGTGGGCTGGTTTCCCACAAAAAAAGATTTTAATGATTTTGCAGAACAAGGCACATACCTACAAGATGAGTATGATACGCCAACTTCTGCTCCCTCCTTTTACAATGAACTGAATGGAGGTGATTTTGACTTGGATTTCAGTATTCTAAAGTACCTTGATAAATCAGACGATTTGGAGGAGTTTGCAAAATTCGTCCCTATCAAGACGGACCTGTTTCTGTCTGAATGTCAGGCAAAGGGGCTGACTAAAGCAAACAGCCTTATATGCTATAAGCGAAGAGCGGGCATCACAGAGGAGCAGGCTTCAAGTGTGTCCAGTGTTGCCTACATAGGTATCCATGAGTATTCTACCAGAGAGATAGAAAGTAGATTCTCTACTGCGGGAATGGAGTTCTCCACTTTTGTGGGAACTACGGACAAGAGTAAGGAGGAGTTCATGAAATACTTCGACCAGTCGGAATACATGCAGGAACTGCAAGATTATCAGGCTGGCAGATCAAAGAAGAAGCCTAATCCGGAACTAAGATGCCAATTCTGTAAGGATGTAGGTCTTGATTTCTATTACCCTGAACTTTTAAGAGTTGCGTTTTCAGACAACCTTATTCCTATTGATGCAGAGGTGCTTTTGCAGGAGGTGTTGAAAGAACCCATATTTTACGATGGACTATATCTTGACTTAGAAAGCGTAAATATTTATAAAGCTAATTGTGCATTTTGTTATGTAGCCAATGGCTTTAGGGATAAGAAAAAAGATAAACACATCAATATCTACAAAACTGAGCACCCAGACATCTTCAAAAGAAAAAAATATCAGATTGATGAATTAGATAATTATAATGGGTTGCATTTTTTATGGAATAAAAGATGGGAGTAAAATTATTCTTAATATCTTATAACGAGCAAATAGTTTGATTTTGGAACAAATGGGTAAGCATCTAGAGATACTAACTGCCAAGTTTTATCATATTGATGAAACAATTACTAGTAGTTCTGAAATCAGGCTTATGGATGATTGCGATACCGAAGATGTGTCACTTTGGATAGAAACTACAATGGAAGGGGGGCAGTATAAGACTTCAAGAGGGAGATCTGATTTTAAAGGTAAAATGAATATTCTTTATAAATAATGCGCCTATGTCTTCGTCTTCCACCTCCCACGGTTACTTTGAAAGCGTCAGCACCGAGTTGTCCCTGAGTGTAGGTTCTTTCTTTGAGGGTGTTGCCGGCAATTCCTCCGCCAACGCCCCACAGGGCATCTCTGCGGGCGTGAGCGCCGTGGATACGGGCATGAAGGCGGGCATGGCACTGGCGGAAGCCAGAAATGAACACGCTATAGTCAGT
>NZ_AQVC01000091.1 GCF_000372405.1 Porphyromonas somerae DSM 23386
ACTCGGTCAAAATAAATCTTCTGGAGTTGACTCCTTTTTACAAACTTACTCATAAAAATCTATCTATGAGTCAACTTTTTCTAGGACAAGACACAGGTCTTCGGCCCTACGTGCCTCGACCTGTGCCTATTTAACACGGACCTCTGCCGAGGTCCTTTTCCCGTAGACGCTCTAATGAATTCCACATGGTAAGACCTTCCTAATGATAACCCCTGTGATAGCTCTTAACTTATCTATTAATTTTTCTTGCTCGTTTTCTTTTCTATACCAATCTAAATGGGTATCTTTAGAGGTGTAAACCTTTAAATATTTACTATATGGTACAAGAAAAGAAATCTGTAGGTGCTTTCCCTTGGGTCTTGATGATCTTGATGTCGTCGGTTACCTTTGTGGGAATTCTGTCGGAGCTACTTCCTTCTGGAGTGTTGCAGCAGATTATGGGCGATTTGGGAATTAATGAGGTGGAGGGTGGCCGAATGGTGGGCTGGTATGCCTTGGCGTCGGCTATCTTCGGTATTCCGCTTATATCTGCCACGGTGGGCTTTAATCGCAAGAATTTACTATTACTTTTGCTGGTGGGCTTCGCAGTATGCAATATACTCTCTGGGGTTATTCATAACTACTACGTTATATTAGGCCTTCGTTTCCTCGGCGGAATCTGTGCCGGTGTGATGTGGCCGATGATTGCAGCCTTTGGGATGCGACTGGTGGAGCCAGGGCACCAAGGTAAGGCTGTGGCGATCATTATGGCGGGTAATACGCTAGGAATTAGCCTAGGGATGCCATTGATGACTGCTATTGGCGACCGCTTTGGCTGGCGTATTGAGTTTATCGTCTTGGGGTCATTGGTAGCTTTGATTGCTCTGCTATCGCTTGTGATGCTACCTTCGACGCCTGGTGAGAAGCTCACCTCGAGCACTTCGCCTTTTGCGATGCTGAAGAATAAGTCTATCTTGCTCATTATCCTCCTCACGCTACTTGGAGTTTGTGGGCATTATGGGGTCTACACCTATATTACCCAGTTGGTAGCCGAGATCGGTATTAGTGGCGGGGTAGAGGTGGCCTTGCTGGTCTTTGGAATTGGGTCGCTCATCTCTATCGTGATTGCGACGAAGTATATTGATCATTACCTGAGGGAGCTGACGGTGCTGATGTTTGCGTTCCTGGCCGTGGCGATGTTGCTCTTTTACTTCTTTAAGGGTACGGTTGGTATTTCGCACCTTGCCTTCTTCATGTGGGGGCTTTCCTTTGGTCCACTTGTGACGCTTTTCCAGGCGGCTGTGGGCAATCAGGTGGAGCATGGTAAGGATGTGGCGATGTCGGTGCAGTCTTGTATGTTTAATCTCTCGATTATGATCACTACAGCTATTGCTGGCACGCTATTGCTCAGCTATGGAGCGTTGAGCTTGCTCTGGTATGCTGTGATTATGGCTGTGCCTGGGATACTCATCTCTTTCTTCGCAAAGCACACTCTGCGACCTATCGGATAAGCCTTAGGCTTTAACTAAATGAGACTGTTGCACGAAGGCGATCTGCGGCGTTGCTTTCGGGATTCGGGCTCGGTCACGTACGTGAGTACGCTCCCAGCGCCCTCACCCTCAGC
>NZ_AQVC01000092.1 GCF_000372405.1 Porphyromonas somerae DSM 23386
TAACCCCTAGTTTTTCGATTACTTTCTTCCACACACCTTTCCCTCTCTTCTTTTTTCGCTTAACCCTTTCCTTATCCTCATTGGCCAGCATTTGGCGTGCATTTCTTTTTATTCATAAAACAAATATACTAATCCCATGGGAGGTTTCGGCCTCCCATTTTTGTTTTATGAATCAACGCTCCTTTCTTCACTCTTTTTCACGGCTTATTTGGTGGCCGTACGGTCACCAAATAAGCCGTGAAAAAGGTAGTCCCTAGTACCTCAAAAATTGTGCTTCGGTTTAGAACTTAGGCTTTTGGCTCCTCACATCACAAGTGGGAGTGGCGGGGGTTAGAGGATGCGCTTGATCAGACCTTGGAGCACTTTACCGGGGCCGTACTCAGTGAAGCTCTCTGCTCCATCCTTGTGCATATTGAGGATGGTCTGCGTCCAGCGAACTGGTGCTGTCAGCTGCATGATAAGGTTATGGCGAATCTCCTCAGGGTCGGTATGGGGGAGGGCATCGACATTCTGATAGATAGGGCAGCTAGGCGCCTTGAAGTGGGTCTCTCTGATCGCTGCCTCCAACTCTTCTCTAGCACTTTCCATAAATGGGCTGTGGAAGGCTCCGCTCACATTGAGAGGCAAGGCACGCTTAGCACCCGCCTCTTTCGCCAGTGCACATACTTGCTGTACACCTTTTACCGAACCCGAGATCACCGCTTGTCCAGGGCTATTGTAATTGGCAAGGATTACGATCTCACCTTGGACAGAGGCACAGAGTTGCTCCACCTCTTCATCTTTCAGCCCAATAATGGCGGCCATGGTGGAGGGAGCTTGCTCGCACGCTTTTTGCATCGCTTGAGCTCGTTTGCTCACTAGTCTCAGTGCATCTTCAAAGGAGAGAGCTCCAGAAGCAGCGAGTGCTGTAAACTCGCCTAGAGAGTGACCTGCCATCATATCGGCACTGCACCCTTCGTCGCTCACCTTGGCAGAGATGTAGGAGTGGATAAATACCGCTGGCTGGGTCACCTTGGTCTGCTTAAGTTCTTCCTCGATGCCATGAAATATAGTATCGGTAATTTGGAAGCCAAGTATCTCATTGGCTTGCTCAAATAGCTGCTTTGCTTCGGCGTTGCTCTCGTAGAGGTCCTGCCCCATACCTACAAACTGAGCTCCTTGTCCTGGGAATACTGATGCGCGTAATGCCATAAAGATCTTTCTTTCTAATTTGTTTTTACTTAATTATAATACATCGCAAAGGTACGCATTATCTCCCAAATATCTATGAGGGGGTACCTTATCGGACAAGTCGGACAGGTCAGACAAGTCGGATTTCGTAGCTGTCTTGTCCTAGAAAAAGTTGACTCATAGATAGATTTTTATGAGTAAGTTTGTAAAAAGGAGTCAACTCCAGAAGATTTATTTTGACCGAGTT
>NZ_AQVC01000093.1 GCF_000372405.1 Porphyromonas somerae DSM 23386
TCAACTCAAGACCAAGAAAAAACACCAGTACAAAACCCCAATGGCTGTCTGGTTGGAAAATAATAAGTAAATTGTACTAGTAATTTGAATCTACGGATGATTTTAGCTTAGAGGCTGTTTTGGTTGAGGTTGGAATGGGTGAGGTATTAGGAAAACTTTTACCGAATAAAATTTTCAAAGAAAGTGCCGATAGAGCCAAGGGCGAAATGAGACGTGCCAAGGAACTAATGGGAGGAAAATCTGCAACACCAAAAGTGATAAAAAAGCAAGGAAAAGTACTTAAGGAGGCTCAAAGTGAAATCAGGTTAAATGAATCTCTTGAGAAAGGAAGTGAGGGTACAAAGCAAGTAGTTTCAAAAGTTGCTGGAAACAAGACTCAAAAAGAAACTAGAGAATGAAAAGGAAATTGATGATTGCTTTGATTAATGTAGTCGTAGGTCTTTTTGCGATCTATTACTCTTTTTCTATTAGGCGGGAGGCTTTTATTGCCTCCCACCATAAATTCATTGCTTGCCAAATAATTCAGTTATATCCCCATTCTGGTTCAAGAACTCATCCTACAGCCCTAGTTATATATCATGGAAAAGAATACTTCACAAATATTCGTAGTGGGGAAAATTTGAATATAGGATATAATGATACAACATTTCATTATGATCCATTATTTGATAAAGTATTTTGTCGTGACCAGCGTGCTGACAAAGGAATTCCTTTGGTTTTTTTATTGTTTTTGTCTTCGTTTTTGCTTTGGATAGATCCTAGCGTAAAGCGAAGCAAGGCTCGTCCCAAAACTCAAGTATTGGAGTGTAATCAGAATAAGACCACTAAGTAAAGTACCGCTGTGGGTGGTAGCTCTGGAATTGTTGTGAATAATAACAGAAGATAATGTTTTTTGAATTTACATCAAAAGAAAGCTTTAATATTAGGAGAAACATACTTCAAAAGTATGTTTCTCCTATATTGAGAGATAAAGGATTTACAAACGTTCCGTTCTCGGATTCTAGTTGGGGGAAGGTTAACTCCCTAAGTTCTAAACCAAAGTGCAATTTTTGAGGTAATAGGGGCTGCCTTTTTCACGGCTTATTTGGTGGCCGATCGGCCACCAAATAAGCCGTGAAAAAGGGCAAAGAAGGGAGTGTGGATTCATAAAACAAAAATGGGAGGCCGAAACCTCCCATAGGATTAGTATATTTGTTTTATGAATAAAAAGAAATAGTACAAACATCTAACCCTTGACCAAAGATACATAATTGAGAGCAGTCTAAAAAAGGGTTTGTTGAAAAAAGAGATCGCGGAACTTGTAGGAGTCTCTCCATCTACCATTACTAGGGAGATTAAGAGGAATGCCAACAAGAGTGGAAGATATACCCAAATGCACGCCCAAATGCTGGC
>NZ_AQVC01000095.1 GCF_000372405.1 Porphyromonas somerae DSM 23386
TGTTGTGAATTGATTACTTTAGGGAACTAGATACAACAAGTTTGTGCCGAAGTTACTCGACAAGGTGTTGTGGATTGATTACTTTAGGGAACTAGTTACAACACAACCGCTGACTAAGTTTCAGCTAAACAAGTTGTGGATTGATTACTTTAGGGAACTGGATACAACATGACCGAGGGATGCCTATTGGTCGTTGGGTTGTGGATTGACTACTTTAGGGAACTAGATACAATTGCTAGACAGAGCCAAAACAGCGGATATTGTTGTGGATTGATACTTTAGGGCGGGGGTGGTGTCTACTTTTTCAGGAATGGGGGAGGATTGGTGTGCACTAAAATAGGAATGCTTGCCTACTCGCGTGATTTGGGGAGACCGTATCAAAGCATTATTCCGTATGCGTGCGGAATCCATTCCGCAGGGCTACGGAATCTATTCCGCACGCATGCGGAATATGAGGTTGATACAAGGAAAGATTGTGGAAGGTATTCCTGAAAAAGTAGACACATTATGTGACCTAGATAGGGGTTGTCCGACCCCTCGGTCGGGGTCGTAAGGATATTTTGAGTCTCATTGTACACAGGTCGAGGCACGCAGTGCCTCGACCTGTGCCTATTTAGCACGGACCTCTGCCGAGGTCCTTAAAAAAGCACCCGCGAGGGTGCCATTCAGCTAGCCCCCGCGTCGGAGGGGCGTTAGCCCCGAACGACCGGCGGGAAAAAGTATACAGTATCCGTAATCGACCCTTGTGGTCGCACTTGGGTGGGTAGGTGCGACCACTAGGGTCGAGGAATTTGGGACAACTCGCAACCCGCCGGTCTTCAGCTCTACGAGCCTCGACCGGGGGCTAGCTGAGTGGCACCCTGGCGGGTGCTCTATCATGGTGTCCGACTCGTCCGACTTGTCCGATTAGGTACCCCACCAAAATAAAAACCTTACCCATAGACGCTCTGATGGGTGCTACAGCGTAACCCCCTGAAAGGCGGCCTAGATTCCGCAAGTCGAGTGAGGGGTAAAAAAGAAGGGTGAGATTTCTTGCGATTTCTCACCCTTTGTCGTTAGAAATTGTTATCTTTATCTT